>NZ_SCOY01000059.1:0-15103 GCF_005503035.1 Rhodococcus sp. Q | reverse complement strand
GGGTGGGCCCGCCTGCAGATCCCGAGTCGAGCGAGCCGGCTGCGCGGAGCGGAAGCGCGTGAACGGGCGTCCAGCCGCCCATCGCGGTCACGGCAACCGCGCCCGCGCCTGCGGTGAGGAATCCCCGCCGGGAGAAGCCGGAGGAGTTCTCGGTTTTCGACATTGTGTCTCCAGAAAAGGTGAAAGAGGGGGTAATTCCGATGGAGCGCTTTCGCGCGCAGATTTCAGGAGCTTAGGCGGTCGTCGGACTCGCGTCAGCCCGTTCGGCATAGTTGTCGTTCCGGTGGCTGACATGCGAGATCGTATGTCGCCCAGGCTCGGTCAGATATGCGTTCACCCACGCCTACCGGCGTGGGTGAACGCATATCTGACCGGAGGGGCGACCGGATTCACCGGCCGCCCCACCGCTCATGCCAGGGTGAGGACGACATCCGCCAGGGCGGGGGAATTCTCTCGTGCCGGAACCGAAGCGGAGATCAGCAGACGCCCCGCCTCTTCCCAGATCCGGACGAGGAGCGTCTCCCCGGGGTACACGACGCCGGCGAAGCGCGCCTTGTAGCCCTTGACCCGGGTGGCGTCCGCATCGAGCGCGGTGTCGACAGCGGCCTTGCAGACGATGCCGTAGGTGCACAGTCCGTGCAGGATCGGTGCCGGAAACCCAGCACCGGCAGCGAATTCCGGATCCGAGTGCAGCGGGTTGCGGTCGCCGCACATGCGGTACAGGAGTGCCTGCTGCGGCAGCGTGGGCACCTCGACCTCGTGGTCGGGGGCGCGGTCTGGCAGGGCCACCGCCTCCGACGGGCCACGCTCGCCGCCGAAGCCACCTTCGCCACGGGCGAAGATCGACGACCGTGAGGTCCACAGCGGGTTGCCTTCGGCGTCGGTGGTCACCGACTCCTGCACGACCACGGCCGCCTTGCCCTTGTCCCAGACCTCGGCGATCCGGGTCGTCGTCCGTCCGGTGCCTTCCGCCGGAATCGGCTGGTGCACGGTCACTTCCTGGCTGCCGTGCACCACCTTCGCCAGGTCGATCTCGACACCCGGGAACGACACCTTGGGTGCCTCCGTGGCGTGGATGTTGGCCACGACGGTGGCGAAGGTGGGCAGCACCTGGGGCTTGGCGTCGTCGAGGTAGCGGAGCTCGCTCGAGTCGAGCGGGCGGGCACCTGCGCCGATGCCGAGGTGGTAGAGCTGAACGTCCGAGGCTGTCCAGGTGAAGTCCTGGACCGGCAGTTCTGCTCCGATCGCGATCGAGGGATCGATGGGCACGGTCGGTTCCTTCTCAGTTCGAAGTGGCGGCGGCGGAATCGGGTTCGGTGGCCTTGGCGCGCTTGGCAATGTCGAGCACGGCGAGGTAACCGAACGTGATCGCGGGTCCGATGGTGGCGCCGGGCCCGGCATAGGTGTGGCCCATGACCGGTGCGCTGGTGTTGCCTGCCGCGTAGAGGTTCTCGATCGTCGTGCCGTCCTCGCGAAGGACGCGGCCGTTGACGTCGGTGACGAGACCACCCTTGGTGCCGAGGTCGCCGGGGACGATCTTGGCCGCGTAGAACGGTCCCTGCACGAGACCGGCGAGGCACGGGTTCGGCTTGACGGTCGGGTCGCCGTAGTACTTGTCGTAGGCGCTGTCGCCCCGGTGGAAGTCCTCGTCCACACCGGTCGCGGCGAATCCGTTGAAACGCTCCACGGTCGCGGCGAGGTTCGACTCGGACACACCGAGTTTCGCGGCCAGGTCGGCCAGCGTCGGCGCGCTGACGATGTTGTCGTTCTCCATCCAGCGGGACGGAATCTTCTGACCCGGCTGGAGGGCGGCGAACATGTAGTTGTTGCGGTACCGCTGGTCGAACACGAGCCATGCCGGGATGTTCTCGCCCGGACCCTCGCCCTCGCCGTAGGTGCCGCCGTACATCGTGTGCACGGCTTCGACGTACGGTGCGGACTCGTTGCCGAACCGCTTGCCTTCGGCGTTGACGATGATGCAGCCGGGCAGGTTGCGCTCGGCCAGGCAGAACCACGGCTTGCCGCTCTTGAAGATCGTCGGGCCCCACCATGCGTCGGCCATGACGTCCAGGGCGCCGCCGAGGTCGCGGCCCGCGATGATGCCGTCGCCGGTGTTGGCGGGAGCGCCGGTCGTCCACTCGGTCGTGATGGGCTGGCGCTGGTACTGCGCACGCATCTCGGCGTTGTGCTCGAAGCCGCCGGTGCCCAGGACGACGCCGTGGCGGGCGATGTACTCGACCTCTTCGCCCTTGTGCGTCGCACGCACACCGATCACGCGGTCGTTCTCGACGACCAGGCCGGTGAGCGGAGTGTTGAGCAGAACGGGGACGTTCGCGTCCTGCAGGCCCTTGCGGATGGCGGCGGCGAGTGCCTGGCCCATGCCGAGCAGGTGCTTACCGGTGACGCGGGCCCAGGTGGCGCGGATTCCGACACGCAACGCGCGGGTCATGCCGACGGTGGGCTTGCGCTTGAGCAGGTTCAGCTTGACGAAGTCCGCCTGGGTGACGACGAAGTTCAGTGGAGCCTTGCTGTACGGCGGCTCGAGGTTGAAGCGCTCGGCGCCGAGGGACTTGGCGTTGAACGGCGCCGGCTCGCAGGAGCGTCCCGACGACAGGCCTCCGGGAGCCTCGGGGTAGTAGTCCGAGTAGCCCGGAACCCACTTCATCTTCAGCGGGCTGTGGTCGAGGACGAAGTCGAACGCCTCGGCGCCGCGGTCGATGTAGGTGTCGATCTTTTCCTTCGGCGCCGCGGTGCCGATGATCGAGTGCAGGTACTTGCGTGCCTCCTCGCGGTCGTCCGGTCGGCCCGCAGCGAGAAGCGCCTTGTTGCCGGGGATCCAGACGCCACCACCCGAGCGGGCGGTGGAGCCGCCGTAGTGGGCGGCCTTCTCAAGGAGGACCACGCTCAGGCCCTGGTGGGCGGCGGTGAGGGCGGCTGTCATGCCGGCTGCGCCACTGCCGACGACGACGATGTCGTATTCCTGCTTGCTCATGTAGAACACGTTATAGAATGACCCCCGGCTAGGTCCATGCTTTCTGCCAGGAAGTATCACCCGGAGCTGGTAAACGCTTCGACTCGAACGGAAACACGTTCACCAACACGGAAGGTGGTGCGCGGTGGCCTGGGATCTGTCCGCGGACGTAGTGGTCATCGGTACGGGCGTGGCGGGGGCATCCGCTGCGATCGAGGCGCTGGACGCCGGTGCGGACGTCGTCGCCGTCGACCGGTTCGGTGGTGGTGGAACGAGCACCATCTCCGGCGGAATCTTCTACGCGGGCGGCGGCACCGCGGTCCAGACCGAAGCAGGCGTCACCGACACCGTCGACGCCATGTACGCGTACCTCTCCCGCGAGGTGGGGGACGCGGTTCGCCCCGACACGCTGCGGCGATTCTGCGAGAGCAGCCCCGCCACCGTCGACTGGTTGATGGACAACGGGGTGCCGTTCGAGGGCTCGCTGTGCCCCTACAAGACGTCCTACCCCACGGATCGGCACTACCTGTACTTCTCCGGCAGCGAAGCGGCGGGCGGGTTCCGCGACGTGGCGCCGCCCGCGCCGCGCGGCCACCGGGCGAAGGGGCGCGGGACGTCGGGGAAGATGCTGTATCGGCCGTTGATCGAATCCGCGCTGGACAAGGGCCTGCGGTTGGAACGCCAAACCCGTGCGGTTCGGCTGATCACGGACGACAATGGGGACGTGGTCGGCGTGGAGTGCCTGAGCCTTCGCGACGCACCCGCCCGGGTGCGTGCCCGGCATGCCCGACTCGCCTCGATCTCCGCGAAACCCGGCATCTACTACCCGCCGCTGCGCCGGGCGCTCGACAGGCTGGTCAACCGGATCGAGGCCCGCTACGCGAAGCCGTTGCGCATCGAGGCGCGTGGGGGCGTGATCCTCAGCGCGGGCGGATTCATCGGAAACCGGGACATGGTGGCCACGCACGCACCGCGTTATCTCGCCGGTCTACCCCTCGGGACCTCCGCCGACGACGGCAGCGGCATCGCGATGGGAGCAGAGGCGGGCGGCGCGACCGACAAGCTCTCCCACATCTCGGCGTGGCGGTTCATCGTTCCGCCCAGCGCCTTCCTCGGTTCCGTGCTGGTCGACCGGCACGGCAAGCGCATCGTCGACGAGTCGCGCTACGGCGCCGCGCTCGGCCACGCGATGATCGCCGAAGGTGACGGCCACGGCTGGCTGGTGGCCGATGCCGCACTCGTCGAGCAGGCCCGGTCCCAACTCGGCAGCCAGACCAACTGGTTCCAGCGGATCCAGTCCGAAACCATGATGCGTCTCGACGGCACCACGGCGGCCACCCTCGAGAAGGCCGCGACCGCAGTCGGAATCGACCCCGACGGGCTGGCCGCCACCGTCGCCGCCCACAACGCCGCGATCGCGGACGGCGAGCCCGACCCGATGGGCAAGCCCGACGACTTCCGGCGGCCGCTGACATCGGGGCCCTACTCCGTGTTCGACGTCTCCCTGAAGAAGAGCCTGACCAATCCACTGCCGATGATCACCCTCGGCGGCCTCGTCGTCGACGAGGACACCGGCGGGGTCCTCGACCGGGCGGGTGCGCCCGTCACCGGGCTCTACGCGGCCGGTCGTACCGCGGTCGGGATCTGCTCGAACTCCTACGTCAGTGGACTCTCACTCGCGGACGCGGTGTTCTCCGGGCGACGGGCCGCCGTGCACGCCGCGGACCGAAGTCGGTCGCCGATCACCGAGCCGGCCACGGAGCGGCCGGCCTAGCAACGGAGGACGCCATGACACCGTCGGGAACGTCGCACGCCAAGGCACGCGTCGCGGTCGTCGGGTCAGGCAACATCGGGACCGACCTGCTGTACAAGCTGCAGCGGTCGGAGTGGCTCGAGCCGCGCTGGATGATCGGGATCGACCCCGACAGCGAGGGTCTGGCCCGCGCCCGCGCGATGGGACTCGAGACGTTCGCCGACGGCGTCGACCGGCTGCTCGCCCAGGCGGAGAAGCCGGATCTGGTGTTCGAGGCGACCTCCGCCCGCGTCCACCTCGACGCGGCGCCGAAGTACGCGGCCGCGGGAATCCGCGCGATCGACCTGACGCCGGCCGCGGTCGGTCCCGCCGTGGTACCGACGGCCAATCTCCGCGAACATCTCGACGCGCCGAACGTCAACATGATCACGTGCGGCGGCCAGGCCACCATCCCGATCGTGCACGCGGTCTCGCGCGTCGTCGACGTCCCGTATGCCGAGATCGTCGCGTCCGTCGCATCGGTGTCCGCCGGACCGGGCACCCGCGCCAACATCGACGAGTTCACCAAGACCACCAGCCGCGGTGTCGAAGTGATCGGCGGCGCCGCTCGGGGCAAGGCGATCATCATCCTCAACCCGGCCGACCCTCCGATGATCATGCGCGACACCATCTTCTGCGCGATCCCGGACGGTGCCGACCAGGCCGCGATCGCCGATTCGATTCACCGCACGGTCGCCGACGTACAGCGGTACGTGCCCGGCTATCGATTGCTCAACGAACCCCAGTTCGACGAGCCGAGTGTCGTGTCCGGCGGTCACGCCACCGTCACCACCTTCGTCGAAGTCGAGGGCGCGGGCGACTTCCTGCCGCCGTACGCGGGCAACCTCGACATCATGACCGCGGCGGCGACCGCAGTGGGCGAGGAGATCGCCCGCACCCTTCTGAGCGTGGAGGCGTGACGACATGACACGCACCGACAGCGGCGTTCATCTTGACCCGACGTTCGACGTGCGGGTCACCGACACCTCGCTGCGCGACGGCTCGCACCACAAACGTCACCAGTTCACCGGTGACGAGGTGCGCGCGATCGTCGGGGCCCTCGACGCGGCGGGTGTCCCCGTCATCGAGGTCACTCACGGCGACGGACTCGGTGGATCGTCGTTCAACTACGGGTTCTCCCGGACACCCGAACAGGACCTGATCGGGGTTGCCGTCGACACTGCGAAGCGGGCGAAGATCGCCTTCCTCATGCTGCCCGGTGTCGGGACGAAGGAGGACATCGCGGAGGCGCAGGACAACGGCGCCGCCATCTGCCGCATCGCGACCCACTGCACCGAAGCCGATGTCTCCGTTCAGCATTTCGGGCTCGCGCGTGGGCGAGGACTCGAAACCGTCGGGTTCCTGATGATGGCGCACACCGTCACGCCGGAGAAGCTGGCCGCGCAGGCCCGGATCATGGCCGACGCCGGTTGCCAGTGCGTCTACGTGGTCGACTCGGCGGGTGCACTCGTCCTCGAACAGGTCGCGGACCGGGTCGAGGCGCTCGTCGCGGAACTCGGCAGCGACGCGCAGGTCGGCTTCCACGGGCACGAGAATCTGGGGCTCGGTGTCGCGAACTCGATCGCCGCCGTCCGTGCGGGCGCCAGGCAAATCGACGGCAGTACCAGGCGATTCGGAGCGGGTGCGGGGAACGCGCCGGTCGAGGCGTTCGTCGGGGTCTGCGACAAGATCGGGGTCAAGACCGGGATCGACTTCTTCGCGATCGCCGACGCCGCCGAGGACGTCGTCCGCCCCACGATGCCTACGGAATGCCTGCTCGATCGGCAGGCGCTGATGATGGGGTACGCCGGCGTCTACTCCAGCTTCCTCAAGCACGCCGAACGGCAAGCCGAGCGGTACGGGGTGTCCGCGGCGGAGATGCTCGTGCGGGCAGGCAAACGCAAACTCGTCGGCGGGCAAGAAGACCAGCTGATCGACATCGCGCTCGAACTGCAGAAGGAAGCGGCGGGCACCTGACTCGCCCCGCCTGTTGGAGTCCTCCCGTCACCGTCGTCCTCGGCAGGGATCACTTCCGGTCGAGGAGGTACTTCGTGACGGTCGCCCAGTCGGGAAAGTCGGCCGAGCCGTAGGCGATCAGCTCGCCCTCGAACTCGCCGGCGCCGTTGGCCTTTCGATCATCGACCAGGAAGTGCCCGCGGTTGAGGTTCTTGTGGTGCGAGAGGATCAGGCGCTTGTAGGCGACGGAGCCCTTGCCGAACCCGAAGTGCCGCTGCACCCACAGCACCTTGTCGTGCCAGGCGGACGCATTTGCCCACGGTGCGGTGGACAGGATGTAGGTGTCGAAGTGTGCGGAGAGTTCGGTGTACGCCTCGATCGCGCCGGGCATCGGGTCCATCGTCGCGAAGATGCCGGGGATCTCGTCGAAATCACCGTCGTGCTTCGCCCGCAGATCGGGGTGGGCCCGATCGATGCCGGACGGGAAGTCGACCAGCGTGTTGTCCAGGTCGACGTACAGGATCTTCTTGGTTTCGGGCACAGGGCTCCTTCGGAGCGTCGGTGGAGGTCCGGAGAATTCCGGGACGGGCGGGGCGTGATCGGATCGCCACCGCTCATGCCCAGTATGGCCTCGGCCACCGACAACCAGGGCGGAACGACGAAGGGGCGTGCATCCGTGTACGGATGCACGCCCCTTCGTTCGGTGCCGACTACTCGGACAGCGTGTTGCGGACCTCGATGATGCCCTCCATGACGGCGTGGTTGATCGACGCCGTCAGTCGCGGGCAGGACTGCTGCGCTCCCGGCCGCGTGCCCGCGAGCTCCGGGCACACGGTCGCGGGTTCGGCCTGCCACTGAATGCTCGTGTGGTTGAAGCTGTTCTTGCGGACGAGCACGCAGGTGTGACAGGTGCGGCATTCGACCTGCTGCAGACCGTCTTCGAGGTAGGTACGCAGATCGGTCGTGGTCTGGGCGCGTACCGCCTCGACCCGGTCAGGGCGGTCGGCGAAGTCCGGGGCCTTGGACCAGGTCGAGGAAGTCATGTCACACGCCCGTCTTGTTCTCGGCTTCTTCGGCGGCAGTCTTCTCGGAGGCCTGGCGGGCCAGGTTCTCCTCGACCTCGCGCTGCCACGCCTCGACTGCCTTGGTGGTGTCGATCTCGAACTCGAAGCGAGCTGTTGCCTTCGGGTCGATGTCGGCGACATCGACGTAGAACTGCTCGTACCAGCGACGGAGCTGGTAGACCGGGCCGTCCTCCTCGCACAGCAGGGGGTTCTCGATCTTGGTCTTGTTCTTCCAGATCTCGACGTCCTGCTCGAAGCCCATCGTGACGCCTGCGGTGAACTTGCGGGCGAGCTTGCTGGTGGTCTTCTCGTCCAGGCCCTTCGGCTTCTCGACGCTGACGCCGTACATCAGCATGAAGGAGTCCTGGGTGATGGGGTAGTGGCAGTTGATCAGGACGCTCTCGACCTTGTAACCGCTGTAGTCGTTGTGCAGCCAGTTGATCATGAAGGACGGGCCGAAGTACGAGGCCTCGGAGTCAAGCACCGACTCGCCGTACTGGGTTCCCATGGAACCGACGTCGGGCCGGCCGTGGTTCTGCAGGTACTGGCTGGCGACGTGGCCCTCGAAGACGTTCTTGAAGTACTTCGGGAATCCGAAGTGAACGTAGAAGAAGTGCGCCATGTCGACGACGTTGTCCACGATCTCGCGGCAGTTCGAGCCCTTGACCTCGAGGCGGTGCCACTCCCAGTCGGTCCAGTCGTCGGTCAGGACCTCCGGAAGTTCCGGGATCGTGACGTCCTCCGGCGGCGGGTTGCCCTCGGGGTCGTTCCAGACGAACAGCATTCCGTTGCGCTGAAGCGTCGTCCACGCACGGGTGCGGGCGAGCGGCGGAACACGCCGGGCGTAGGGGATGTCGGTGCACTTGCCGTTGCCGCCCCAGCGCCAGTCGTGGAACGGGCACGCGACCGAGTCGCCCTTGATGCTGCCCTGGCTCAGATCGCCGCCCATGTGCCGGCAGTACGAGTCGAGAACCTTGAGCTTGCCCTCGCTGTCGGCGAAGACGACGAGCTTGGTGCCGAACGCTTCGACACCGTGCGGCTTGCCGTCGAGGAACTCTCGCTCGAGGCCGATGCAGTGCCAACCACGCGCAAACCGCGTGGGGGTGGTTCCCACGTCGATCTCGCGAACCTTGCGGCTTGCGGAAGCGCCGCTCGTCTGCGTCATCTGTGGCCTCACATTCCTTCGATGGCTGTCGCTAGAACACGTTATAGAAGTTGACCGACTTTCGCTACACAAATTGAGGAGTTGTTCCTGTCGCGAGCCCGTGACCAGGGTATCGTTTCGGCTCTCGACACGGATGGGAACCTGTTCTAGTCTCAGGGACGGGTGAACCGCCGAGTCGGGCGACGATCCGTGCACAGCGGATCGACGACACCGCAGATCGACTACACAGCAGATCGACAGACAAAGGGAGCGACCAGTGGGCGAGCACGACAGTCACGTGGTGATGGAGAAGCTGGACGAGCTACTGCCAACCCTCCGCGAGCGCGCGCAGGAGACCGAGGACCTGCGGCAGATCCCCGAGGCGTCGATCAAGTCCCTGCAGGAAGCCGGCTTCTTCCGGCTGCTCCAGCCCAAGCAGTGGGGCGGCTACGAGGCCGATCCGGTCACCTTCTACACCGCGGTGCGCAACATCGCGAGCGCGTGCGGTTCGACCGGCTGGGTCGCGGGCATCATCGGCGTCCACAACTGGCATCTGGCGCTGTTCGACCAGCAGGCGCAGGAAGACGTCTGGGGTACCGACACCGACGTCCGCATCTCGTCCTCGTACGCCCCGATGGGCGCCGGTGAGGTCGTCGACGGCGGTTACAAGGTCAACGGCGCCTGGGCCTGGTCCTCGGGTTCCGATCACGCCACGTGGGTCGTCGTCGGTGGACCGGTCATCAAGGACGGCCGCCCGGTCGACTTCGGCAGCTTCCTGATCCCGCGCGAGGACTACGAGATCGACGACGTCTGGAACGTGGTCGGTCTGCGCGGCACCGGGTCGAACACGGTCGTCGTCAAGGACGTCTTCGTGCCGCGGCACCGCTTCCTCAGCTTCAAAGCGATGAGCGACCTGACGGCGCCGGGCCTGCAGCAGAACACCGCGCCCGTCTACAAGATGCCGTGGGGCACCATCCACCCCACCACCATCTCCACCCCGATCGTCGGTATGGCCTACGGTGCCTACGACGCCCACGTCGAGCACCAGGGCAAGCGCGTTCGTGCCGCCTACGCCGGCGAGAAGGCCAAGGACGACCCGTTCGCCAAGATCCGGATCGCGCAGGCGTCCAGTGACATCGACGCCGCCTGGCGCCAGCTGTCCGGCAACGTCGCCGACGAGTACGCGTACCTCCTTGCGGGCGAAGAGGTTCCGATGGAGCTGCGCCTGCGCGCTCGTCGTGACCAGGTCCGGGCGACGGGTCGCGCGATCGCGTCGATCGACCTGCTCTTCGAGAACTCCGGTGCCACCGCACTCCAGAACGGGACGCCGATCCAGCGGTTCTGGCGCGACGCCCACGCCGGCCGCGTCCACGCCGCGAACGATCCCGAGCGTGCCTACGTCATGTTCGGCGGCGCAGAGTTCGGCCTGCCGCTCGCGGACACGATGGTCTAGGGGACGACACATGACGGCAACCGAAGAACTCACCTACGAGTCGACCTCCCGATTCGCCCAGGTCCGCCCCGACCTGAAGCTGCACTACCACGAGGCCGGCGTCGGCAACGGCCCCACCATCGTGCTGCTGCACGGCGGCGGCCCCGGCGCATCGTCGTGGTCGAACTTCTCGAAGAACATCCCGGTGCTCGCCGAGCAGTTCCACGTCATCGCGGTGGACCAGCCCGGCTACGGCAAGTCCGACAAGCCGACCGAGCACCCGCAGTACTTCGTGCACAGCTCCTCGGCGCTGAAGGATCTGCTCGACACCATCGGCATCACCGATCGTGTTCACCTGCTGGGCAATTCGCTCGGCGGTGGCGCGGCGGTCCGCTTCGCGCTGGACTACCCCGACCGCGCAGGCCGGCTCGTCCTCATGGGCCCGGGTGGCCTCAGCGTCAACCTGTTCGCGCCCGACCCCACCGAGGGCGTCAAGAACCTCGGCAAGTTCAGCTACCAGCCGACCCGCGAGAACCTCGAGGCGTTCCTGCGGATCATGGTGTTCGACCAGTCCCTGGTGACGCCCGAGCTCGTCGAGGAGCGTTTCGCTGCCGCGAGCACTCCCGAAGCGCTCGCCGCGGCGAAGGCGATGGGCAAGTCGTTCTCCAGCGGCGAGTTCGAGAAGGGCATGCTGTGGCGTGAGGCGTACAAGCTGCGCCAGCGCGTGCTGCTGATCTGGGGCCGCGAGGACCGCGTCAACCCGCTCGACGGTGCGCTGGTCGCGCTGAAGATGATTCCCCGTGCGCAGCTGCACGTGTTCGGCGGCTGCGGGCACTGGGCACAGCTTGAGAAGTTCGACGAGTTCAACCGGCTCGCTGCGGACTTCCTCACCGAGGGAGGCAACTGATGGGTATTCGCTCCCTGGGATACATGCGGATCGAAGCCACCGACATGGCGGCCTGGCGGGACTACGGTCTCAAGGTGCTCGGCATGATCGAGGGCAAGGGCACCAACCCCGATGCCCTGTACCTGCGGATGGACGACTTCCCGGCGCGCCTGGTGATCGTCCCCGGCGAGAAGGATCGCCTGCAGGTCTCCGGCTGGGAGACCGCGAATGCCGCAGAGCTGCAGGAGGTTCGCGACAACCTCGCGGCGGCCGGTGTCCCGTTCAAGGAGGGCACCGCGGACCAGTTGGCGGACCGTCGCGTGGTCGAGCTCATCACGTTCGAGGACGTCTCCGGCAACACCCTGGAGGTCTTCCACGGCGTCGCGCTCGAGCACCGTCGCGTGGTCAGCCCGTACGGGCACAAGTTCGTCACCGGCGAGCAGGGCCTCGGCCACGTGGTGCTCACCACCGACGACGACGACGCGTCGCTGCGTTTCTACCGCGACGTGCTCGGTTTCACGCTGCGCGACTCGATGCGTCTGCCCCCGCAGATGGTCGGTCGTCCGGCCGACGGCGAGCCGGCGTGGCTGCGCTTCCTCGGCTGCAACCCGCGTCACCACAGCCTGGCGTTCCTGCCGCTCCCGAACCCCACGGGCATCGTGCACCTGATGATCGAGGTGGAGAACTCCGACGACGTCGGACTCTGCCTGGATCGCGCGCTGCGCAAGAACGTGAAGATGTCGGCCAGCCTCGGTCGGCACGTCAACGACCAGATGCTGTCCTTCTACATGAAGACGCCCGGCGGCTTCGACGTCGAGTTCGGTTGCGAGGGACTCGAGGTCGAGGACGAGAGCTGGATCGCCCGGGAGAGCACCGCGGTCAGCCTGTGGGGCCACGACTTCACGGTCGGATTCAAGTAGTGAGCACCCCGGAGGAGACGACGGCGCCCGTGGCGGCGATCGATCCGCGTCAGTTCCGGAACGTGCTCGGTCAGTTCTGCACGGGCGTCACCATCATCACGACGGTCGACGAAGGGGAACCGGTCGGGTTCGCGTGCCAGTCGTTCGCCGCACTGTCCCTCGATCCGCCGCTCGTGCTGTTCTGCCCGACGAAGGGGTCGCGGTCCTGGGCGGCGATCGAGCGGACCGGGAAGTTCTGCGTCAACGTGCTTGCCGAGGAGCAGCAGGCGGTGTGCGCCCGGTTCGGTTCGCGTGAGCCGGACAAGTTCGGCGGAATCGGCTGGGCGGCATCACCTCTCGGTTCGCCGATCATCGACGGATCGCTCGCGCACATCGACTGCACGGTCGAGACCGTGCACGACGGCGGCGACCACTACGTGGTGTTCGGTCGCATCTCGTCGATGAGCGAGGTCAAGACCGAGCGGCCGCTGCTGTTCTATCGGGGCCAGTACACGGCCATCGAACCGGACAAGACGGTTCCGGCGCCGTGGCGCGACGACCTGGAGGCGTTCCTCACCGCGACCACCGAGGACACCTGGCTGTAGAAGCGTGAACATGACGAAGCCCGCCACGGAAATCCGTGGCGGGCTTCGTCGTTCCGCTGTACCGACCTGTCCACAGTCTGCGGGCTTTGTCCACAGTGCCTGGGGATTACTCGAACTCGACCTCGAGCATGTCGGCGCGCGGCAGCGCCTGGCAGGCCAGGATGTAGCCGTCCGCGATGTCGTCCTCCTCGAGGACCTGGTTGTTCACCATCTCCACCGAACCCGCCGTCAGTCGGCACTCGCACGACGCGCAGACACCCTCCGCGCAGGACGACGGCACGACGATGCCGTTCGCGTCGAGCGCTTGCAACAGTCGCTGGTTGGCCGGCCACTGCACGGTGTGTTCCTCACCGCCCTTGCGCACGGTCACTGTCGAGACCGCGACGGGCTCGGACGTCGGGGCGGGCTCGGGTTCCTCGGTGCCCGCGAACGGGTCCGACCCGAGTGAGGTGAACCGCTCGATGTGGAGGTGCTCTCGGGGAAAGTTCATCGTGGACAGTGCTTTACGGGTGCAGTCCATGAACGGCTGGGGCCCGCACACGAACACCTCGTCGAAATCCCAGTCCCGGAACAGGGTCGTCAGCTGGTCCGAGGTCGGCCTGCCCAGGGTGGACTCGATCCAGTGCTCGACCCAGAGCCGATCGGGGTGTCGGGCGCAGAGTGCGCGCAGCTCGTCGTCGAAGATCACCGACTGCTCGTCACGATTCGCATAGAGCAACACCACCTCGCCGCTCCCGACACCGAGAACCGACTTGAGGATCGACATGATCGGTGTGACGCCGCTGCCGCCCGCAACGAGCAGGTAGCGCGAGTCGAGGCCTTTCGGGGTGAACACACCGGAGGGCTCGAGCACTTCGATCTCGGTGCCGCGGCGGGCGTTGTCGCACAGCCAGTTCGAGCCGAGTCCCTGATCGACCCGCTTGATCGTGATCTTGAGTTCGTCGTCGAGATCGGGTGCGCTCGCCAACGAGTAGCAGCGCGCGTGTGTCGTGCCGGGGATTCTCAGCGTGAGGAACTGCCCGGGGCGGTAGTCGAAGCGGTCGCGGATCGCGGCGTCGATCTCGAACACCACCGACCGGGCGTCGGCGGTCTCCTCGATCACGTCGCTCACGCGGAGCCGGTGGATCGTCGGTGCGGGCATGGGCGGTGCGCTCCCGTGGCGTCGGCTGGTCTCGTGTGAACCGACTGTGCCGTTCATACGAGATGGACAGGTGTCTGGACTGTAGTCTGTACCGATGTACGGGCGCAACGGCTGGAGCGCCGAGAACGAGGACGGGAGTGGACGGAATGGGTACCGACGTGGAGCGTCACCTGAACGGACGCGGGGCGATCGTGACGGGCTCGAGCCGCGGAATCGGGCGCGGCGTCGCACACGCGCTCGCCGCCCAGGGCGCCGGAGTCGTGGTCAACGGCCGTGATGGTGCGGTCGTGCAGGCGGTGGTCGACGAGATTCGCGCGGAGGGCGGTCGCGCGGTTGCCGTCGCCGGTTCGGCGGCCTCCCGATCGGTCGCGCAGGAACTGGTCGACGCGGCACAGAGCGAGTTCGGTGGCGTCGACATCCTCGTGAACTGCGCCGGTGTCGCGGAACCGCCGGGATCGTCGATTCTGACCGTCACCGACGAGGAGTGGGACGACCTCATCGACGCCCACCTGACGGCGACCTTCCGCACCTGCCGGCTCGTCGCGCCCCTGATGGCCGAACGTGGATCGGGCGCGATCGTGAACACGAGTTCGTTCGCGTTCCTCGGCGACTACGGCGGCACCGGCTATCCGGCGGGCAAGGGCGCCGTCAACAGTCTCACCCTCGCGATCGCCGCCGAGTTGGCGGAGTCGGGAGTGCGGGCCAACGTCGTGTGCCCGGGCGCGAAGACCCGGTTGTCGGAGGGCGAGGAGTACGCGGCGCACATCGAGGAATTGCACAGCCGCGGAATGCTCGACGACGCGTCCCGATACGGTTCGCTCAATCCAGCACCGCCCGAGTACGTCGCGCAGCTGTACGCGTTCCTCGCCAGCGACCTCGCGACGTCGGTCACCGGCCAGATCTTCGTCGGCTCGGGCGGATTCGTCGGCCGGTTCGATCGTGCGGCGCCAACCGTCCTGGCATACCGCGACCACAACACCGAGCCCCCGTGGACTCTCGGCGACCTGAACGGATTCGTCTCCCGCGAGCGGGAGGTGCCCCCGGCCCGTGCGTGAGTGTGGTGGCCAGAGCCACCACACTCACGCACGGGCGTCGTAGGCCCCTAGATGTACCCGGCCAGGACGTTGGTAGCAGGCGTGTCGGCTTGATGCGAAGAGAACCTCCGAGTGGGGTGTGGCTTGTCTAAGGCCCACATCCGCTCGGAGGTTCTCGT
>NZ_SCOY01000058.1:0-15293 GCF_005503035.1 Rhodococcus sp. Q | reverse complement strand
GCGCCTGCGCCTGCGAAGAAGTCGAGGTAGTCGCGTCCGTCTTCGGTGCGGAGCCAGGATCCTTTGGCGGAGGTGAAGACGGTGGGCCAGGACCTGCTGTAGCTGCGAACCTCGGACTCGAGATCGGTGAAGATGGTGGTGTCGATGGCGATTGTCATCGTTGCGCTCCTTCGGTGCTCGTGTCCCCGATGATGTAGAGCTCTTCGGATTCGTGCGCATCGGGAAAATGGCTGGGAGTGAACAGTTCTCGCTTCGTGATCGTGGTGTAGCGATGTCGGGCAATGGATGTGAACAGGGCGATCGAAGCGCCGTTGTCCGGGCTGATCGTGGTTTCCAGGCGTGTAATGCCCTGGTGGGAAAGGTGGTCCAGGAGTTCGTTCAGCATGGCTGCTGCCACGCCGTGTCCGCGAGCGGACTCGTCGACGGCCACCTGCCAGACGAACAGTGTGCTGGGGTCGTCACGTCGGACGTAGCCGGTGACGAATCCGACGACGCGGCCGTCGAGTTCTGCGACGACGGAGCAGTCGTGGAAGTCCCTGCACCACAACAGGTAGGAATAGCTGGAATTGAGATCGAGCACGCGCGAGTCGCGGGCGATCTCCCACATCCTGGTCCCGTCGTCGACCGTCGGTCTGCGGCAGGCGATCTGAGTTGGGGTAGTGCTCTCCGTGAAGGGCGTCATAAGCGACTCGAACGTAACAACACGATCACGCTCAAAGCACCCCCCCGGGAGTGAAGAGCGGCGTTATCCCCGGTTCGGCCCAGGTGAGGCCGCAGGTGTGAGGTGCAACACATTCATGTAGCGGTGGACGGCCTCCGGGCGATTGTCACGGTTCGGGGGAGCGGCCGCGGAGGTCGCCGTCACCCTCCCGTCGTGATCAGTTCGGAGTGGCGATCGCGAACGGCAGCACAGCCGGCGCGCCCGCCGACCGGAGCTCCCGCGCGGCTGTCGTCAGCGTCCAGCCGGTGTCCCAGAGGTCGTCGACGAGGAGCACCGGTCCGTCGGCGGGGAGAGGGCCGGGGGTGAGGAACGCACCCGCCAGGCCCGCGACGCGGTACGCGGAGTTCGCAGCCGAGACCGGGGGGCGTCCGGGAGTGCGGTGCAGCGTGCCCAGGTCGGCGAGCCTGCCCACCTGCGCCAGCCGCGCCGCCAGCGACGACACCAGCTGAGGCCGGACGTCCGACTCGACCGCCATGACGCCGCTCGGGCGGACCTCCCAGTCCCAGGCGGCGAGCACCCGGATCGCGGCGTCGACGATTGCGTCGGGAACCGGGCCGTCCGGTGCGTCGAACAGCGCGCGCAGTCGCGAGCCCCAGCCGAGGTCGGAGAGCCGGCCGATCGCGCGTCCGGTCTGTGGTCCGTCGGTGATCCTTCCCGACTGGGACAGGCCGAGCTTCGCCAGTCCGGTGGGCCACTGCTTACGCGGTGTCAGGTCGACGCCCGGACGGTCGAGGCGCGCCCGGGTGCGCGTCACGGACTGCTCGTCGACGGTGGTGTCGGGGCCGACGCCGGTGCAGTTGTCGCAGCGGCCGCAGGGGGCGGGTGTGTCGCCGAGCAGCGGGTCGTCGAGTTGGCGGCGCAGGAACTCCATCCGGCACATGGGTGTGCTCTCGTAGTCGATCATCGCCTGCTGCTCGGCGGCCCGGGCCTGCTCGAGCCGCTCGTAGCGCGGTGCGTCGTACTCCCACGGCTGCCCGGTGCCGATCCAGCCGCCGCGGACCCGGCGCACCGCGCCGTCGACGTCGAGGACCTTGAGCACCATCTCCAGGCGCGAGCGGTTGAGCTCGACGAGGGGTTCGAGTGCCTGCGTCGATTGCGGGCGCTCGAGATCGAGTGCCTCGAGGACCTGCCGCACGATGTGCTCACGCGGGAAGGCGACGGACGCGAACCAACTCCAGATCTGCCGATCCTCGTGGCCGGGCAGCAGCACCACCTCGGCGCGGTCTGTGGAGCGGCCGGCGCGGCCCACCTGCTGGTAGTAGGAGATCGGGGACGACGGCGCCCCCAGATGCACGACGAACCCGAGGTCCGGCTTGTCGAATCCCATGCCGAGCGCCGATGTCGCGACGAGTGCCTTCACTCGGTTCGCCAGCAGGTCGGCCTCGAGCTGCTCACGTTCCGCGGGATCCGTCTGCCCGGTGTAGGCCGCGACCGTGTGGCCCTGATCGGTGAGCAGAGCGGCCAGTTCCTGTGCGGCCGAGACCGTCAGCGTGTAGACGATCCCGGACCCCGGCAACGAGTGCAGATGCTGCCCGAGCCACGCGGCGCGCTTGGTGGCCTCGTCGATGCGCACCACCGACAGGCTGAGCGACTCGCGGTCGAGGCCGCCGCGCAGCACCAGCGTCTCCGCACCCCCGACACCGAGCTGCGCAGCGACGTCGGAGACGACGCGGTCGTTCGCCGTCGCGGTGGTGGCGAGGACGGGGATGCCGTCGCCGAGATCGGCGACGAGGGTGCGGATGCGGCGGTAGTCGGGACGGAAGTCGTGCCCCCAGTCGGAGACGCAGTGCGCCTCGTCGACGACGACGAGGCCGGCGTCGGCGGCCAGCGACGGCAGCACCTGGTCTCGGAAGTCCGGGTTGTTCAGGCGCTCCGGGCTCACCAGCAGCACGTCCACCTCGCCGTCGGCGATTCGCTGATGGATCTCGTCCCACTCGGTGACGTTGCCGGAGTTGACGGTGGCCGCCCGGACACCGGCGCGCGCCGCCGAGTCGACCTGGTTGCGCATCAGGGCCAGCAGTGGCGAGACGATGACTGTGGGACCGAGTCCCCGGGCGCGCAGCAGCTTCGCGGAGATGAAGTACACGGCCGACTTGCCCCAGCCGGTGCGCTGGACGACCAGTGCCCGCTGCCGGTGCACCACCAGCGCCTCGATCGCGGTCCACTGGTCCTCGCGCAGCCGGGCGTCCGGTCCCGCGAGTTCACGGAGCAGGGACTCGGCGTCGGCACGGAGATCGGTCGCTGCGGAGGTCATGGCGTCCATCGTGCCCGACGACACCGACACGACGCCTGCACGCTGCGGGGGTCGCCGTCTGGTAGGCCTGAGCGATGGACCTGACAGATCACCCGATCCTCGGCGGCTTCGACGCGCTCGCGGGCGAGCTGGCCGACCTGTATCGAGACCTGCACGCGCATCCCGAACTCTCCTACGAGGAGCACCGGACGGCGGGCATCGTCGCCGAACGGCTCGCCGCGTCCGGGTACGACGTCACCAGCGGCATCGGTGGCACCGGCGTCGTCGGCGTTCTCGTCAACGGGGGCGGGCCGGTCGTGCTGCTTCGCGCCGACATGGACGCGCTGCCCGTGCGGGAGGACACCGGCCTCGAGTACGCCTCCACCGCGACGACGGTGAACTCGGCGGGCGAGACGGT
Source organism: Rhodococcus sp. Q (assembly GCF_005503035.1). Taxonomy (NCBI): domain Bacteria; kingdom Bacillati; phylum Actinomycetota; class Actinomycetes; order Mycobacteriales; family Nocardiaceae; genus Rhodococcus; species Rhodococcus sp. Q. The sequence continues at coordinate 11,921 of NZ_SCOY01000058.1, read as the reverse complement.
GCCCGTCATGCACGCCTGCGGCCATGACATGCACGTCACCTGCCTCCTCGGTGCGGCCGACCTCCTCGCCCGCGCACGCGGGCACTGGTCGGGCACGGTGATCGCGCTGTTCCAGCCGGCGGAGGAACTCGGGGACGGCGCGCGCAGCATGATCGACGACGGCCTCTACTCGCGGATTCCGCGGCCGTCGGTGGTCCTCGGACAACACGTCATGCCGGGGCCGGTCGGGTCCGTGTTCGCCAGTCCCGGCACCGCGATGGCAGCCGCACGCAGCATGCAGATCCGGCTGTTCGGCCGCGGAGGCCACGGGTCGACGCCCGACCAGTGTGTCGACCCGGTGGTGATGGGCGCGTCCACGGTGATGCGGCTGCAGACGCTCGTCTCCCGGGAGGTCTCGCCGACGAACCCGGCCGTCGTGACGGTCGGCTCGTTCCAGGCGGGCACCAAGGAGAACGTCATCCCGGACGAAGCCGTGCTCAAGGTCAATACCCGCGCGTTCGAGACGCACGTCGCCGAGCAGTTGGCGGAGGGCATCGCCCGGATCGCGAACGCCGAGGCCGAGGCGTCGCGGGCGCCGCGTCCGCCCGAGATCGTCGACCTGAACAGCTTCCCGCTGACCGTCAACGACGTGGAGGCGACCCGGCGCACCCTCACCGCGCTCGGCGGACTGCTCGGCGCCGACAAGGTGTTCGAGATCGGACCCGTCGCGGGCAGTGAGGACGTCGGTGACCTCGCCACCGAACTCGGAGTCCCGCTGGCCTACTGGTTCATCGGAGGGTTCGAGGTCGAGGAGGGGAAGGCGTTGCCGTCCAACCATTCCCCGCAGTTCGCTCCAGTCGTGCGTCCGACCCTCGATGTCGGTGTCGCGGCGCTGGTCGTTGCCGCGCAGGAATGGCTCGGCGCCGCGGCTCCGGGGACGACGGAGTTTCCGCGCACCATAGGCAAGGTCGCCGCGCGGGAGCTATCCGCACACGGGTACACGCGATACGAGCAGTTGACGTCCGTCGCCGCGACAGCGTTGCTGGCAATCCATGGAGTCGGCCCCAAGGCGATTCGGATCCTCGGAGACGAACTGGCGGAGCGGGGGCTCGCCTTCGCCGACGCGTGACGGCGGCGAAGGCGAGCACTGCCGTCAGTCCACGTACAGGGCGTCGAACACGGCCGCGAAGTTCTCCCCGACCACCTTCCGCTTGATCTTGAGCGTCGGGGTCAGCTCGCCCGTCTCCTGCGCGAGGTCGCGGTCGGCGATCGCGAACTTCTTGACCTGTTCGGGCTGGGCGAGTTTCGCGTTCGCCGCGTCCACCGCCTGCTGGACGAGGCCGACGACCGTGGGGTGCGTCGCGAGTTCCGCGATCGACTCCGGCAGTCCCTGCGCCTGCGCCCACGGCAGCACCGTCTCGGGATCGAGGGTCACCAGCACCACCGGGTAGGGACGCCGATCGCCGTGCATGACGGCCTGACTGATCCACGGGGACCGCTTGAGGTCGTTCTCCAGATTGGCGGGCGTCAGGTTCTTGCCACCGGAGGTGACGATGATGTCCTTCTTGCGGCCGACGATCGAGACGTACCCGTCCGCGTCGATCGAGGCGAGATCGCCGGTGTGCAACCAGCCGTCGGTGACGGCGCCGAAGGAGGCGTCGTCCATCTTGTAGTAGCCCTGGAAGATGTTGCCGCCCTTGAGGAGCAGTTCGCCGTCCTCGGCGACCCGGGCCTCGATGCCGGGCAGCGGCCTACCGACCGTGCCGAACCGGTGATGCTTGACGGTGTTGACGGTCGCGCCCGTCGAGGTCTCGGTCATGCCGAAGCCCTCCATCAGCGGAACCCCACAGCCGTAGAAGAACTCGAGGATTTCCTTCGCGATCGGGGCAGCACCGGTGATCGCGAGGTCGAGGTTGCCGCCGAACAGGGCTCGAACACCCTGGAACAGGGCGGTTTCGGCGGCATCGAACATCTCCTGCAGCTGCGCGGGCACCGGCTCGCCCGCCGCCTGCATGTCCCGGACCCGCACACCGAGTGCGGCGGCCGCCAGGATTCGCTCCTGCTCCTCGGCGGGCTTCGATCCGACGGCGAGGGTGTAGATCTTCTCGAAGACGCGCGGCACCGACGGCAGATGTGTCGGCTGGACGGTCATCACCTCGCCCACGATCCGGGTGGTGTCGCCGCCCCAGTAGGCGATGACGCCCCCGCGGTCGAACGTCATCAGCTGGAACAGCAGCGCGAAGGCGTGTGCGAGCGGCAGGAACAGGTACAGCACCATGTCCTTGTCCGTCGTGATCCCGTCGAGGGCGTCGAGGCTGTCGTTCGCGGTCATGATCGCGCGGTAGTTGCCGTGGGAGAGCACGCATCCCTTCGGTGGACCGGTCGTTCCCGAGGTGTACATGAAGACATACGGGTCCGTCGGGTCGACGGCCGCCGCCCGGCGGCGCAGTTCGTCGGCGCCCGCCTCGCGTCCGCGCCGGCGGATCTCGTCGGCCGAGATCGCGTCGCCGGCGTCGCCCTCCAGCACGGCGATCCACTCCAGCGCGGGCAACTGGTCGCGGACGGCGACGATCTTCGCGACCTGGTCGGCGTTCTCGCAGACGATGCCGCGGGCCTCGGAGTTGCCGACGACCCAGGCGCATTCGTCGGGGGAGTTGGTCGGGTAGACGGAAACGTGGACGCCCGCGGCCGCGACGATGGCGAGGTGCGCGACGGACCAGTCGGGGCGGGTGCTCGCCAGCACGGCGACGCGGTCGCCGACGCCCAGTCCGAGGTCGATCAGTCCGGCACCGAACTCGTCGACCCGCTCGGCCAGATCGCGGAAGGAGAACTGCTCCCAGGTGTCCGGGACACTCTGCCAGCGGGCGGCGGGCCGGTCTCCGTACTCGTCCGCGGCGCGGAAGACGAGGTCGGCGATGGTCTTGCCCGCAACTGTCCGATACATACGCACACTCTCCGATCGCGAGGAGCGGCCTGTGACCTTGCTCACTCTGGCCGCGGTGCGGTGATGGTATGCCGCACGAACGATTCGGGGGTGGGTTTGCGTTCAGGAGTGTCGGGCGAGCAGTGCGTCCACCTCGTCGGCAGTGGGGGAGGACGCCGCCGCGCCCGCCCGGGTCGTCGCCAGCGACCCTCCGACGACAGCGCGGCGCAGTGCGCGTTCGGGCCCCAGATGCCAGGACGCGGCGAGGGTGCCCGCGAACGCGTCACCCGCGCCGGTGGTGTCGACGACCGCGACCGGGGGTGCGGCGACGTGCACGGCGACACCGTCCGGTCCCCGCCATGTCGCGCCGCGTCCACCGAGCGTCGTCACGACGTGCGGCACCCGTTCGACGGTCGCCGCTCCGAGCTGCGCGAACTCCGTCTCGTTCACGATCAGCACGTCGACCGATCCGATCAGGTCGGCCGGAAGAGGTTGGACCGGAGACGGGTTCACGAACACGAGGGTGCCGGAGGAGTGCGCGTGCGCGGCGCCCGCGACGACCGTGTCCATCGGCGTCTCGAACTGGCACAGCAGCGCGTCCGACTGCGCGATCCGCGCCAGCTCCTGGTCGTCGAGGTCCGTGAACGCACCGTTCGCCCCCGGCACCACGACGATCGAGTTCTCGCCCGCTGCGTCGACGACGATGACCGCGACACCGCTCGGTCCCGGAATCACCCGGAGCAGGTCGATGTCGACACCGGCCGCGGCGAGCGTGCCGCGCAACGTCGTGGCGAAGGCGTCGTCGCCGACCGCCCCGAGGAAGCGGGTGCGGGCACCGGCACGAGCGGCGGCTATCGCCTGGTTCGACCCCTTGCCTCCGGGTCCGGTTGCGAAAGCCGTCCCCAGCACCGTTTCCCCGCCGGCCGGGCGGACGGCGGTCGTCGCGACCAGATCCATGTTGACGCTGCCGAGGACCGTCACGCGCGCAGGCATGTTTCCGAGGTTAAGGCAGTGGCCGGGGCGGGCAGCCGAAAATCGGATGACGCTGTCGGACCGTGCCTCTACGGTGCACCCGACGGATCGGTTTCGGGGGAGGACATTGCGCATGGCGGCGACGATCGAGCGAGGCGACGGCACCCGTATCCACGGCCCCGGCAAGTTGTCGCCGGAGCGGCTCCAGCACGAGTTGGCGCTGCGTCGGCGTGCACATCGCATTCCTGGACGTCGGGGGCACGACGGGAAGGGTGGGCGCAGGCAGCAGCGTCGCGACGCTGCCGGCGCGGGGTGAGACACCTCGTCCGCCGGGTACGGCGCTGACCTCCTCCCCAACGATCGTTAGGCTGTGTTCATGACAGCGGTGAACGAGCAAGAGCTGGGGACGGACACGATCCGGAAAGCCGTGCACGACGCGGCCCGCCGTGCCCGGGTGGCGTCGAAGGCGCTGGCCCTGCTGACAACGGCCCAGAAGGACGCCGCGCTGCACGCCGCCGCCGACGCCGTCCTCGCCGCGACCGACACGGTGCTCGCCGCCAATGCCGTGGACGTCGAGACCGCGCGCGCAGCGGGTACCGAGGAATCCCTGATCGACCGGCTCCGGCTCACTGCCGACCGCATCGACGGCATCGCTTCGGGGCTGCGTCAGGTCGCCGGGCTGGCCGACCCGGTCGGCGAGGTCGTACGCGGCTCCACCCTCCCGAACGGACTCGAGATCCGGCAGCTGCGGGTGCCTCTCGGCGTCGTCGGCATGGTCTACGAGGCCCGCCCGAACGTCACCGTCGATGCCTTCGGGCTCGCCCTCAAGTCCGGCAACGCCGCCCTGCTGCGCGGCTCGTCGTCGGCGAAGGCATCCAACGCGGCACTGGTCGAGGTGCTCCGTGCCGCACTCACCGAGCAGGGTCTGCCCGCCGACGCCGTCCAGTTGCTGCCGTCCGAGGACCGCTCGTCCGTCACCCATCTGATCCAGGCCCGCGGCCTCGTCGACGTCGTCATCCCTCGCGGCGGCGCCGGTCTCATCAACGCCGTCGTCCGTGATGCCACCGTGCCGACCATCGAGACCGGCGTCGGCAACTGCCACGTCTACGTGCACGCCGCCGCCGACCTGGACCGGGCCCGCGCCATCGTCCTCAACGCGAAGACCCGCCGACCCAGCGTGTGCAACACCGCCGAGACGGTCCTCATCGACGCCGCCGTCGCGGACGTCGCGGTGCCCGCGCTCACCCAGGCGTTGCAGGCCGCAGGCGTCGTCATCCACGGCGACCTCGACGGTCAGGTCCCCGCGACCGAAGCCGACTGGACCGAGGAATATCTCACCCTCGACATCGCCATGAAGGTCGTCGCCGACCTCGACGAGGCCGTGGCGCACATCGACCGCTACGGCACCGGTCACACCGAGGCCATCGTCACCGACGACCTGTCCGCGGCCCGCGAGTTCACCGCCCGCGTCGACGCGGCGGCGGTCATGGTGAACGCGTCGACCGCATTCACCGACGGCGAGCAGTTCGGGTTCGGCGCCGAGATCGGCATCTCCACCCAGAAGCTGCATGCCCGTGGCCCGATGGGACTGCCCGAACTGACCTCGACCAAGTGGGTGGTGTGGGGCGACGGCCACACCCGCCCCGCCTGACCCCGGCCGCCCCGCCCGACCCGGCTGCCCAGTCACCCGGCCCGTACGAAAGGTTCCCCCGTGGATCGAGCACTTCCGACCACCCCGCCCGTCTTCGCCAGCGTCGACGACGTCGTCACGCGCCTCGCCGAGACCGGTTACCTCGCGGACAAGGGGACCGCGACCGCGGTGTTCCTCGCGGATCGACTCGGCAAGCCGCTGCTGATCGAGGGTCCCGCCGGCGTCGGCAAGACCGAGCTGTCGCGCGCGGTCGCGCAGACGGCGGGCGCCGAACTCGTCCGTCTCCAGTGCTACGAGGGTGTCGACGAGTCGCGCGCCCTGTACGAGTGGAACCACGCCAAGCAGATCCTGCGGATCCAGTCGAGCACCGAGAACTCGTGGGAGGACACCCGGCAGGATGTCTTCGCCGAGGAGTTCCTGCTCTCGCGGCCGCTGCTGACCGCCATCCGGCGCTCGGACCCGACGGTCCTGCTGATCGACGAGGTCGACAAGGCCGACGTCGAGATCGAGGGCTTGCTCCTCGAGGTCCTCAGCGACTTCGCCGTCACGGTGCCCGAACTCGGCACCATCACCGCGACCCGCAAGCCGTTCACGGTACTGACGTCCAACGGCACCCGCGAACTGTCCGAGGCGCTCAAGCGGCGCTGCCTCTTCCTGCACCTCGACTTCCCGGATGCCGATCTCGAACGCCGGATCCTGGCCAGCCGCGTGCCCGAACTGCCCGAGGCGATCGCCGAGCAGCTCGTCCGCACGGTGAGGGTTCTGCGCGGCATGCAGCTCAAGAAGCTGCCGTCCGTGGCGGAGACCATCGACTGGGGCCGGACCCTGCTCGCGCTCGGCATGGACACCCTCGACGACGAGGCGATCCGCACGACGCTCGGCGTCGTCCTCAAGCATCAGGCCGACCAGCAGCGCGCCGAGTCGGAACTCCGGCTCAACTAAAGACTAGGGAGGCCTCATGGCCGTCACCGCAGGCAGGTCGGGGGTTCCGGCAGCACCGTACGGGCTGCCCGGGCACCTCGTCGACTTCGTCGAAGCCCTCCGCAAGCGCGGTATCGCGGTCGGACCGTCCGAGACCGTCGACGCCGGACAGGTGATGTCGGTCCTGGATCTGCTCGACCGGGAGTCGGTGCGGGAGGGGTTGGCGTGCGCGTTGCTGCGTCGACCCACGCACCGCGCCACGTACGACGCGCTGTTCGACCTGTGGTTCCCGGCCGCGGTCGGAGCGCGCACCGACGGCAGCGGTGACGTCGAGATCGAGATCCCGCGCGGCGAGAACGGTGAGGTCGACTTCGAGGCGCTGCGCGAGTTGATCGCGGGACTGCTCGTCGACGGGTCGGCGGAGTCCCTGCAACTGATCGAGCAGCTCACCTCGCGTCTCGTGGAGGAACTGGGCCAGTACCAGTCCGCGAAGGGGCCGTCGTTCTCCGCCTATCAGGCGCTGCGGGACGTGGGCCCGGAGACGCTCGTGTCCCGGATCCTCGACGGCCTGCTCGGGCATTCGAGCAAGGGTGAGCACCAGGCCGACGACTACGCGACCGAGATCGCCCGGCGCACGGCCGCACAGCGGATCGCCGACTTCCGCAAGATGGTCGAGATCGAGACGCGCCGCCGCTCCGCCGAGCAGCTCGGGAAGGAGCGCGTCGCGAGCTACGGCGTTCCGAAGCTCGCCGAGGAGGTCGACTTCCTCCGTGCCACCGACTCGGAGATGGTCACGCTCAAGCGCACCGTCAATCCGCTCGCCCGCAAACTCGCGAGCCGCCTCGCGGCCCGCCGTAAACGCGCGCGGGCAGGCGCCATCGACCTCCGCAAGACGTTGCGCAAGTCGATGTCCACCGGCGGCGTCCCCATCGACCTCGTGCTGCGCAAACCGCGTCCGGCACGCCCCGAACTCGTCGTGCTGTGCGACGTGTCCGGCTCGGTCGCCGGGTTCTCCAACTTCACGCTGCTGCTCGTGCACGCGCTGCGCGAGCAGTTCGCCCGCGTCCGGGTGTTCGCGTTCATCGACACCACCGACGAGGTCACCCGGTTCTTCGACTCGGGCGCCGACCTCGGCGTGTCGATGTCGCGCATGATCCGCGAGGCCGACCTCATCGCGTACGACGGGCACTCCGACTACGGGAACGCGATCGGGGTCTTCGCCGAGCGGTTCGCGCACAGCCTGACGGGCCGCTCGTCGCTGCTCATCCTCGGCGATGCGCGCAACAACTACCGCGATCCCAACCTCGCGACGCTGGCGCACCTGGCCACGGTCGCCAAGCACACGCATTGGCTCAACCCCGAGCCGCGCGGTCAGTGGGGCGGCGGCGACTCCGCCGCCAACGTGTACGCCGATGTCGTACCGATGCACGAGTGCCGCAACGCGCAGCAGCTGGCCGCGGTCGTCGCGGGGCTGTTGCCGGTGTGACGTGCTGGCGGATTCACCCCGCGGCCTCCCAGTAAGCTCGACTCTCGTGCACAAGGGAGAGAAAGCGGCAGCGCGTCGCCGCAGGCTGGGAGTCATGGGTGGCACCTTCGACCCCATCCACCACGGTCACCTCGTCGCGGCGAGTGAGGTCAAAGACCTTTTCGATCTCGACGAGGTCATCTTCGTGCCGACCGGTCAGCCGTGGCAGAAGGCGGGCAAGAACGTCAGCGGCGCTGAGGACCGCTACCTCATGACGGTCATCGCGACGGCGTCCAATCCGAGTTTCTCGGTCAGCCGCGTCGACGTCGACCGGCACAAGGACACCTACACCGTCGACACCCTGCGCGACCTGCGTGACCAGCACCCCGACGCGGACTTGTACTTCATCACGGGCGCCGACGCGGTCGAGACGATCCTCACCTGGCAGAATTGGGAGGAGATGTTCGAGCTGGCGAAGTTCGTGGGTGTGAGCAGGCCCGGATACGAACTCGGTGGCGACCATCTCGCCGACCATCTCGCCGGCCAGCCCGAAGACGCGTTGACGCTCGTCGAGATTCCCGCCATGGCGATCTCGTCGACGGACTGCCGCTTGCGGGCGAGTGAGAACCGTCCCGTCTGGTACCTGGTGCCGGACGGGGTGGTGCAGTACATCTCGAAGCGGAACCTGTATCGACCCCGGGGCGCGGAGCGTCACGACGGCGCGATCACGGTGTCGGGACCGGCACCGCAGCACGACACGGGCACGACCCAGAACACCAGCCGAACCCAGAACCGGGAGAACAGTTAAGTGAGCGCATCCGCCGAAGCACTCGAGATGTCGCGGATTGCCGCGTTGGCCGCCGACGAGAAGCTGGCCAAGGACGTGGTGGTTCTGGACGTGTCGGAACAGTTGGTCATCACCGACTGCTTCGTCATCGCCTCCGCGTCCAACGAGCGTCAGGTCAACTCGGTCGTCGAGAACATCGAGGACAAGCTGCGTGAAGCCGGGCACAAGCCGGTTCGCAAGGAAGGCACCCGCGAGGGTCGCTGGGCACTGCTCGACTACGTCGACATGGTCGTCCACGTGCAGCACGACGACGAGCGCAACTTCTACGGCCTCGAGCGGCTCTGGAAGGACTGCCCCGTGGTGACGATCGACGGAATCGAGGCCCCCACGTCCGAGTGGGGTGCCGATTCCGACGGCGTCATCACCGACGACCGCGCGGACCTGGACGACGCTGCCCCGGAGTCCGGACTGTGACGTCCGCGCTGCCGCATTCGCGGCGGCTGATCCTGCTTCGGCACGGGCAGACGGAGTACAACGCAGGCGACCGGATGCAGGGGCAACTCGACACGGACCTGTCCGAGCTCGGCCGAATCCAGGCGAAGTCGGCGGCGAAGGTACTCGCGGAGCGCGGGCCCGCCGCGATCGTCAGCTCGGACCTGCGACGTGCGTCGGACACCGCAGCCGCCCTGGGCGAGCACGCCGGCCTGACAGTCACCACCGACATCCGCCTGCGCGAGACCCACCTCGGTGAATGGCAGGGCCTCACACACACCCAGGTCGACGAGCGCGACCCCGGAGCGCGGGCCGCCTGGCGTGCCGACGCGTCCTGGACGCCGCCCGGCGGCGAGAGTCGCATCGACGTCGCGCGGCGTGCCGTGCCGGTCGTGGACGAACTCGTCGCGGACCGTCCCGAGTGGGGTGAGGCGCCCGTGGTGCTCGTCGCGCACGGTGGCCTCATCGCGGCGCTGACGGCCGCGTTGCTCGACCTTCCCGTGGACCGCTGGCCCGTCTTCGGTGGCCTGGGCAACACCAGTTGGGTGCAGCTCAGCGGGCACGGCGAACCCGGTGCCGTCTCCTGGCGTCTCGACGTGTGGAACGCGTCCGCAGCGGTGGCCGGCGATGTCCTCTGACCTCGCGGGCGGTGCCGCCGCCGACTCCGCCGATCGTCCTACGCTGTTGGTGATCGCGGACTCCCTGTCCTACTTCGGACCGAAGGGCGGGCTCGCCGCCGACCACCCGAAGATCTGGCCGAACATCGTCGCCGCGGAACTCGGCTGGGACGTCGAACTGGTCGCCCGCATCGGGTGGACCAGCCGCGACGCCTACTGGGCCCTGATCCAGGACCCGCGCGTGTGGGCGACCGTGCCGCGCGCGGGCGCGGTGGTGTTCGCGGTCGGCGGTATGGACTCGTTGCCGTCCCCGCTCCCGACCGCGCTGCGCGAGACGCTGCGGTACATCCGCCCACCCGCCCTGCGCCGCCAGGTCCGCAACGCCTACCAGTGGCTGCAGCCCCGGCTCGCGCCGCTGGGATGGCCCGTCGCTCTGCCCCCGAGGCTCAGCGTCGAGTATCTCGAGGAGTGCCGCACCTCGCTCGAGTACATGCGGCCGGAGTTGCCGATCATCGGCTGCCTGCCGTCCGTGCACCTCAGCGACGCCTACGGCAAGGTGCACGCTGGTCGTACCGCGGCCGTCAACGCACTCGAAGCGTGGAGCAGCGAGAAGGACGTGCCGCTGGTCGATCTCGCCCAGGCGGTCCGTCCCGACATCTACTCCGGTGAGGGGAATCCTGACGGCATCCACTGGGGGTGGGCCGGTCACGCCGCGGTCGCCGAGGCGATGCTCCCGACCATCCGCGCCGCCGTCGCGGCTGCTGCCGCCCGCGCTGCCGATGTCGTGGACCCGGCCGCCGACGGAGCCCGGTAGTCGCCCATGGCGGTCGTCGTGGTCACGGACTCGTCCTGCGGTCTCGAACCGAAGGTCGCGGAGGACCTGGGTATCCGGGTGGTCCCGCTGCACGTACTCGTCGACGGGACCGACCTGCGCGAAGGTGTCGACGCGATGCCGGCGAACCTGTTCGTCGGTGCGGGCATCACCACGTCGGGGGCGTCGCCGGGTGAGCTGACCGACGCCTACGCCCGCGCCCTCGAGGACAGTGCGGGGGACGGTGTCGTCGCCGTGCACATCTCGCGGCAGCTGTCCGGGACCTGGGAGGCCGGGCGGCAGGCGTCGCAGGAGCTGGGAGACAAGGTTCGCATCGTCGACTCCCGTTCCACGGCAATGGCATTGGGTTATGCGGTGCTCGCCGCGGCTCGCCTCGCCCGGGCGGGCGGTAACCTGCGCGCGGTCTACGAGCGGGCCGTGGAGGTCGCCGATCGGGGTCGCGTCCTCATCATGGTCGACAGGCTCGACCACCTGCGCCGCGGCGGCCGGATCGGCACGGCGGCCGCACTGTTCGGAACCGCCCTCGCGATGAAGCCGGTACTGCATCTGGTCGACGGGAAGCTGGTGCTCCGGGAGAAGACGCGGACGGCCACCAAGGCGATCGGCAGGCTCGTCGACGGCGCCGTCGAACTGGCGGAGTCCGGCGCCAAGGAGCTGTCCGGATCCGACGCAGGCAACGTCGCGGTCGCGGTGCATCACGTCGGCGCCGCCGAGCGGGCGGAGCAGGTGGCGGCAGCGCTGCGCGAACGACTCCCCGGCGCAGGCGAGTTCGTCGTCGCCGAACTCGGCCCGGTCGTCGCGAGCCATCTCGGGCCGGGAGCGGTCGGGGTGCTCGTGGTCCCCGGCGGGGCCGACGCACCCGAGTAGTCCACAGGGCTCGAATTCATCCACAGGCCACGCTGTTTCGGCTGGTCGGCCCCGAGGTCCGGTGCGGTGCCCGCCCTACCGTCGTGTCATGGGCAGCACCGAGGTTCGCGAGCAGATCAGGCGCAGACTGGACGCCGTCACCGGAGCCGTCAGCCTCGACGACGCGACCGGCGAGCCCGATCGCGGCGGCGGGGTGGGCGCGCCGGGCTGGCTCGATACCGATGCGGACGCGTCCGGTCCGCGGGTTCGGTTCGCACCGGGGCGTCGCGGCGTGATCGCGTTGGTACTCGTCGCAGTCGTCGCCGCAGGAATCGGCGGAATCGCGGTGTGGCGGGACCGGCCCACCACGGAGTTGGCGCCGCCGCTGCCCGCGGTCGACGTCGTGGACGAGTCACCCGAGCCTCCCGTCCCACCC
>NZ_SCOY01000057.1:0-15367 GCF_005503035.1 Rhodococcus sp. Q | reverse complement strand
ACTCGCGGTCTGGAACGTCCACTACAACTACCATCGACCCCACACTGCCGCCGGAAACCGGCCGCCAGCGACCCGACTCCACGCCGGTGTCACCAACGTCATGGCCTCATACAACTAGCGCGCGCAGCGCGGCCCGCAGGTCACCGGTGCCCGTGTGGGTGGACGGCAGATACGGGGGCGCGTGGCCGAGGGAAACCACGGTCACCCGGCGCATCAGCTCGTCCGGACCGACGCGGGCGAGCACCGGCATCCGCGTGCCGACGAGCAGGCACAACTCCGAACATCGCACGGCGTCAACGAGTTCCGGGTGTCCCATGACGCCGGCGACGCCGCAGTAGCCTCGGGTGTCCGGGTCCACGACGTCCTTGGCGTCGGGTGCCACCCCGACCGACGCGTCGAGCACCCGGACCAGGTCGGCGAGTTCGGCACGCGCGTCGGCGCGGGCCACCTCGTCCCCGGCGACGACGACGATCTTGCCGCGACGCCGGGCCCGATCCAGTGCCGCGGCGAGTGCCCCGATGTCCGGTGCCTCCACGGCCGCGGTGGGTGCGATGGAGCCGGGCGACCACGGGTCCGCCGCGGCCTGCTGGACGTCCTTCGGCAGCAGCAGCACCGCGGGCCCGCCCGCAGTCGCCGCCGACACCGCGCGGCTCAGATGCCCGTCCAGGTCCTCGGGACGCTCGACGCGCGCGCAGTACCGCGACACCTGGGCGAACAGCGTGACCGCGTCGATGGTGCCGGACAGGCCGCTCGAATCCTGGAAGGCGCCACGACCCTCCAGCGTGGTCTGCGGCTGCCCGACGAGCGCGAGCACGGGTACCCGCGAGGCCGACGCCTCCCCGAGGCCGGCGACCAGGTTCAGCGCACCGCCACCGGACGTGGCCGCGACGACGCCGAGGCCGCCGGTGCTGCGGGCCGCACCGTCCGCCATCGTCGCCGCCCCGAACTCGTGTTTGGCGACTATCCCGGCGATCGGGGCCGCGGTGAGGGCCAGCGCGTCGTAGACGTCCTCGATGTTCGCGCCGTCGACCCCGAACACGTACCGGACCCTCCGGTCCGCGAGCGCGCCGACGAGGCGGTCCACCACCCTCACCGCGGTTCTGCGCTCCGTCATCGCGTGTTTGGCGCGGATACTCCCTCGCTCACGGGGGAGAGGAAGCGCCATCCTCCTTCCTGTCGGTGGTCTCGGTTACGTTGCCGTGCATGGGGGAAGAGGTCGTTCGGTACACGTTCCGGCTCCGTCCCGGCGCGCTCGCGGAGCGGGCGTTGGTCGCGGAGTGGGATCGGTGCCGGTTCCTGTGGAACGAGGCCGTCCACCAACAGAAGTCGGGGGCGCGGCCGACGTTCGGAATGCTGTCGACACTGTTGACGGAGGTGCGGTCGCGCAACACGTGGTTGAGGGAGGGGTCGCAGGTCGCTCAGCAACAAACCCTGCGGACGTACGCTCAGTCGCTGGCGCAGTCGTTCACGGTGAAGGGTCGTGGTCGCCCGACGTTCAAGGCCCGCAAGAACACATTGCCCACCCTGGAATTCACGCGTCGTGGATTCCAGATCCGTGACGGCCGGTTGGTGCTGCCGAGGGGTGTCCGGATCCCGGTGGTGTGGTCGCGGGAGTTGCCGTCGGAGCCGTCGAGTGTCCGTGTCTCCCGTGATTCGCTCGGCCACTGGTATGCCTCGTTCGTTGTCCGCCGCGACCCTGAACCGGTTCCTGAGGCTGTGGGTGGGATCGGTGTGGACTGGGGCGTCTCCACCACGGCCACCACCACCGACGAGTCCTTCGATTTGCCGTTTCGGGGGCATCGGAAGCGGTGCGCGGCGGAGGTGGCGAAGGCGCAACGGACAATGGCCCGCCGCCACTCCGGGAAACGTGGTCCGCAGTCGAAGGGCTATCAGCGGGCGAAGCGGCAGGCCGCGAGACTGCAGAAGAAGGCGGCCCGGCAAACCGAACACGATATCCGGGTGTGGGCGAAACTCGTCGTCGACAACCATGAGTTGATCGCGGTGGAGGACTTCACACCAAAGTTTCTCGCGAAGTCGACGATGGCGCGTAAGGCCGCCGATGCTGCGATCGGCGCGGCGAAGCGAGAGTTGATCGAGCGTGGTGTGCGGGCCGGCCGGAGGGTGGTGTTGGTGCGGCCCGCGTACACGAGCATGACGTGTTCGGGGTGTTTCGCGAGAGCCAAGCAGCGCCTCGGGCTCGGTGAGAGGGTTTTCCGATGTGAGGTCTGCGGTTTCACCGCTGGTCGGGATCGGAACGCTGCCGGGGTGGTCCTGGCTGTGGCAGAGCGCGGCCACACACGTGTTGACGATGTCAGTCAATCTGATCACCTCCCTCGACGGGATGGTCGGGTTGCGGTCCGAGCGTGAAATCTCCTGCCTTCAGGCAGGAGAAGCGTTAACGACCCACCTCCCGTGCCGCTCGACCCGGTGCCTCACCGTGAACACGAGGGGAGGTGTCGAACGGTTCACCGGCGGTCAGAAAGCGGTGGTCAGCAGGACCTGATCCGTGTCCACCGAACGGATGTCGATGCGGTCGATCCACGGCATCGGGACGCTCGTCGTCGCCGACGGGGTCACCGTCTGCCCGGCCGCGGCCGACCATGTCGCGAGGCTGGTCGTGACACCCGCCCGGTCGGTCAGCAGCAGTTCGTACTCGGACCTGTCGGTTCCGTAGCCCTCATCGGAGGGCTCCTGGTAGGTACAGACCACGTCGATCCGGGTGCCCCACTGCTGCGCGCTGACCGACACCTCCGCGGTCAGCGGGCTGGGCACCACCGCCGCCATCGGCTGCACGCCCGCCGGCGCCGTCGGGCCGTGCGGCGCACCCGGATACGGACCGGTCGGCGAGGTCGGCAGCACCGACACCGCCACCACCACCGCGGCCGCCGCCGCGGCCAGACCCACCCCGACTCCCACCACCCGTCCCCACCGGCGCGGCGGCCGGGTCCGTTCGAGCAGCTTCGGCAGCAGGTCGCGTGGAGGCTCACCCGCGACGTCCGAGTGCAGGCCGCGTGGAGCACGATCCAGCTCCAGCGCGGTCGCCGCAGGTACCCGGCCCAGCAGCGCGGGAACGCCCGCGACCTCGGCGACCGCCATCGAGCAGTGGTCACAGTCGTCGAGGTGCCGTTCGTAGGCTCGGCGATCGTCGGTATCCAGGGCCCCGAGCACGTAGGCCGCGTCCCAGTGCGCGAACGGGTCCACATCAGTGGTCACGGTGTCACCCCCATTTCCTGCAAGGCCAGCCGCATCGTCCGCAACGCGTAGTGCAGCCGCGACTTCACGGTTCCGTCCGGGATGTCGAGGACTTCCGCGATCTGCCGCGTCGACATCCCCTGGTAGTAGGCCCGCACCAGCACCGCGCGATGGTCCGCGGTCAGCTGCGTCAACGCGTCCGCGATCAGCCACGAGTCCAGCGCCGCGTCGGTCGTGTCGGGGCTCGCCTGCTCCGGTGGCGAGTCGGTACCGAACTCGCGGCGTGACCGCGCGCTCCGGAACTCGTCGACGACCAGGTTGCGCGCGACGGTGAACAACCATGCCCGCGCCGAACGCTCCCGCTGATCGAGGATCTGTGGACGCCTCCAGGCCCGCAGCAAGGTCTCCTGGACCACGTCCTCCGCCTGCACCCGATCACCGGTCAGTCGCATCGCGTACCGCCACAGGGCCGCAGCGTGCTCCGCGTAGAGCACACGCATCAGCTCGGCCTGATCCTGCGGCATCCGGCACCTCCGCCATGTACACGGTAACGGGGGCGGGTTCGGTTCAGGAGGCAACGATTCGGATACCGAGCGACCGATCAGAAGGTGGCGGTCAGCACCACCTGATCGGTGTCGACCGAGCGAATGTCGACCCGCTCCACCCACAGCATCGGGAGGTCGGTCGAACCGGACGGCGTGACCGACTCGCCCGCCGCGGCGGTCCAGGTCGCGACCGTGCTCGGGGTTCCGTTGTGGTCGGTGAGAACCATTGCGTACGTGGAAGGTTCGTTGCCGATGCCGCCACCCGGCGGTGCCGCGCGGTGTGCGACCACGTCGATCCTCGTGCCTCGCTCCTGTCCGATCACCGACACCTCGGCCGTCATCGGGTAGGGGACCGCCGGCTGCATCGGCTGATTCGTCACGGGCGCCGACGGCCCCAGCGGCATGCTCGACGACGGCCCGGCGGACGGGGCGGGGATGAGTGTGATCGCGTAGGCGACCGCCGCCACCACGGCGGTCGCGGCGACGGCGAAGACGGCGGTGCGGATGCGACGGCTTCGGGTGCGGGTTCGGTCGAGGAGCCGGGGCAGCAGGTCCGGAGGTGGATCGCCCGCGGCGGCGTCGTCGCGGAGGGGAACGACAGCTGTCTCCTCCGCACCGTCGTCATCGTGGTCGACGCGAACTCCCGCGAGATCCCGCGCCGTCGCCTGCAACGACGCCCGCACCGCGGAATCGCCGCGGTCCAGCATCCGCGGCCGTTCCACCGCGCGTAGCAACGTCCCCTCGACCACCGACTCCGCCTGCACGCGGTCGCCCGTCAGTCGCATCGCATATCGCCACAGTTCGGCGGCGTGCCCCGCATACAGAACGCGCATGCGTTCCGATGGACTCTGTGACATCCGGCACCTCCCGTGTCCACGGTATCGGCACCCGGTCGGATCGGCAGGAGCCCGGTCAGTTGCGGTCGACGTCCAGCGGATGTGTGGCGAGGAGGGACAGTGGCAGCGGTTGGCGACGGAGCACCTGCGCCCACAGGTCGGAGCGCGGCGAGCCGATCACATCCGACGGCAACGCCGACAGCACGATCCAGTCGTCGCGCTGCAACTCGCCGTCGAGCTGCCCCAACGTCCAACCCGAGTAGCCCGCGAACACCCGGACCCCCTCGAGATGCGGTCCCACCTGCTCGGGGTCGCTGTCGAGGTCGACCATCACCACCCGACCGTCCACGCGGCGCAGGCCGGGAACACCGTCGATGCGGGCACCGGTCTTCACCGTCGCCAGGCACAGCGCGGAATCGAGCTTGACGGGACCGCCGATGTAGAGGGCCTGCGGGCGCGCGCACAGGGGCGCCCACTGCGGTAGCACGGTGTGAACCGCCGTCTCGCTCGCGCGGTTCAGCACGACCCCGAGGCTGCCTCCGTCGTTGTGCTCGATGACGTAGACGACGGTGCGCCGGAACGACGGATCCGTCATGCCGGTGGCCGAGACCAGCAGACTGCCCGGCCGCACCGCACGTTCCGTCGAGGCCGTCCGGTCGTCGGGTTCGTCAGCGGATTCCACCGGACAATCATTGCACCGAGGTAGCCGGAACGTGCCCTTGCGACAACCCGAACGTCGCGGCGAGCACGGTGAGGTGATGGTCGAAGAGTGCGCGCGGGTCGGTGAACGTGTCGACGCCGTACTGACCGAACACCTCGAAGCCGACGGCTCCGAACAGTGACGCCCAGATCAGGACACCGCGCGTCAGGACCTCGTCGGGGAGCGTGACGTCCAGCTCGCTCCGGATACGGGCGGCGTCGTGGTGGAGTCCGGCCGGGACGGGCTCGGCGGGCGCCACGCTCAGGCGTCCCGCTCGGTGCGCCGTCTCGGCGATTCCGACGAGAGCGACGACGACGCGGGTGCCAGGCCCCGTCGTCCGGTCCGCGGGCGCGTGATAGCCGGGCACCGGGCTCCCGAACAGCAGCGTGTAACCCGCAGGTTCCCGGAGCGCCCAGTCGCGGACGGCGTGCCCGAGCGCACGGAACCGGCCGAGGTCGTCGTCGGGGTCGACGGCGGCCACGGCCGCATCGACGGCGTCGCCGAGCTCGGTGAAGCACTCGACGACGAGCAGCGTGAGCAGGTCGTCGCGGCTGGCGACGTACCGGTACACCGCCGACGACACGACACCGAGGTCGCGCGCGACGGCCCGCAGTGACAGTGCGGCGGCGCCGTCCCGTTCCAGGTGGGCGCGACCGATGCGGGTGATGTCGGCGAGCGTCTGTTCGCGGGCGCGTTGGCGGGGGGTTCCGGTCACTCGCCCAGCGTGACGCCATTCGTGAGCACTGTCAACTTTAGAGAGCAGTGCTCTTGACATTGCGTCCGCGACGGTTCATTCTCAAAACGAGAGCAGTGCTCTCCAATCGTCGAATCGAGGAGGACCCCATGTCGAACCACTACGTCGTCACCGGCGCCGGACCCGTCGGATGGACCGTCGCCACCCAACTCGCCGAACGCGGCGACCGCGTCCACGTCCTCACCCGATCGGGCTCCGGACCCGACCACCCCGCGATCGAACGCCACCGCGTCGACGCGTCGGTGCCCGGCGCACTCGACGCCCACCTGGACGGCGCGGCGGCCCTGTTCCACTGCACCCACGGCTCGGCATACGCGGCCGACGCGTGGCGCCGCGAACTTCCCGCCACCGAGGCCGCCGTACTCGAGTCCGCCGGTCGCGCGGGCGCCGTCGTCGTGTTCCCGGAAAGCCTCTACTCCTACGGTCCCGTCGACGGTCCGATCACCGAACAGACCCCACGCAGCGCCACCACCGGCAAGCTCGGCGTCCGAACCGAGCTGCTGGGCGCTCGCGAACGCTCCACGACGCCCACCGTCAGCGTCGCCGCCTCCGACTTCTTCGGACCGCACGTGCTCACCGCCCACGGCGGCGAACGCATGGTCGCGACGCTCCTCGCCGGCCGCCGGGTCCGGGTGATGGGCGCGCTCGACGTCCCGCATTCGTTCACCTACGTCCCCGACCTCGCCGCCGCCATGATCGCCGCCGCCGACAGGCCGGGCGTGTGGAACACCGTGCTGCACGCCCCGACCGGAACCGCCCCGACCCAACGACAACTCGTGCAGGCATTCGCGGACGCCGCGGGCATCGCCGACCCGAAGGTCGGGGTCCTGCCCAGCTGGGCGCTGCGCTCGCTCGGCCGCGTCCACGGTCCGACCCGCGAACTGGCCGAGATGCTGTACCAGTTCGAGCGCCCGTTCGTGCTCGACTCCTCCCGAAGCGAGGCGCTTCTCGAGCTCGCTCCGACTCCGCTGCCCGAGGCCGCAGCCGCGACCGTCGCCTGGTGGCGGGACCGGCGCACCGCCGAGTCCGCGGTAGGGTCCGGCGGTGGGCAGCACTGACGAGCCGGACCACTCCGGCCGGGTACTCGACCGGTTGCGGGCGACGATCCGCGCGACGCCCGGGCTCGGACGCCTCGTCGCCGTCCGCTTCGCCAGCCAGTTCGGCGACGGCATGTTCCAGGCCGCACTCGGGGGAGCCCTCCTCTTCAACCCCGAACGGCACGCCGACCCCCTCGCCATCGCCGCCGGATTCGCGGTGCTGCTGCTGCCCTACTCGGTGATCGGCCCCTTCGCCGGCGCCCTCCTCGACCGCTGGGACCGCCGCGTCGTCCTGATGTGGGCGAACCTGCTGCGCGGCACCCTGATTCTCGCGGCAGCCGCCTGCCTCGTCGTCGGCGCACCGAATGCCCCCGTCCTGATACTCGCCCTCAGCGCCGTGGGGGTGAGCAGGTTCGTCCTCGCAGGCGTGTCGGCGTCGCTTCCGCACGTCGTACGCGAATCCTGGCTGGTGTCAACCAATTCCGTTCTCGCGACGGTCGGTTCCGCCGTCTCCGCAGCGGGAGCAGGCACCGCCGTCACCCTGATCGCCGTCCTCGGTACCAGCGATCGCAGCTCCGGAATCGTGGTCGCGGTCGCCGCCGTCGCATCGGCTGTCGGAGCGATCGCCGCCGCCGGGTTCGCACCGCACCGCCTCGGACCGGGCACCCGAACCGACACCGCCCCCGTCGGAACGGCCGCCGTTCACGCCGTCGCTGCCGGACTCCGGACCGGAGCGACCGCCGTGTGGCAGGCACCCGGCGTCACCACCGCGATGATCGGAATCGGTGTGCACCGCATCGTCTTCGGCATCGACACCCTCATCATGGTGCTGTTGCTCCGCGACCCCCACGCAGGGGACGGCCTGCCCGGCGGACTCGCCGGTTTCGGCGTCGCGGTCGGCGCGACAGCGGCGGGAATGCTGCTCGCCGCCGTCGCGACACCGGTGCTGATCCCACGTCTCGGCCGCACCCGCACCGTCGTCCTCGGACTCACCGTCGCCCTGCTCGTCCAGGCCACCTTCATCGCGGCACTCACCCAGGGCTCCCTGTTCGTCGGCGCCTTCCTGCTCGGGCTGGCTGGTCAAACCGTGAAACTCACCGGCGACGCCGCCATGCAGATCGACATCGACGACGCCCGCCGCGGGCAGGTGTTCGCCCTGCAGGACACCGTCTTCAACCTCGCATTCCTCGCCGCGCTCGCCGGGGCCGCCACCGTCGTCGCCCCCGACGGCAACAGTCCCGGCCTGGTCTACGTCGGCGCTGCCGCCTATGCGCTCGGCCTCGTCGGGGTCGCGGCGAACACCCGACGCGCACACTGATTTCCGACCGTTCGATCTCCCCGCCGCTCAGTCGACGACCGAGTCCGCCACCCCGTCCAGCGTGCCGTCACCATCGGTGTCGACCAACCGCACATCCATCGACCCGTTCGCGTCGCTGTCGACGAGCAAATCCGTGACGGAACCCCTCGGAACCACCACCACGTCCGGCGCCCCGTCGCCGTCCAGGTCGACCGTGGTGTCGTCGGCGCTGCCGTCACCCGCGAAGTCCACCGTCGCCGAACCGCTCGGCTCGGGAACGGCAGACACCGCGACACCGGGACCGACCGACTGCGGCGCACTCGGGTCGGTGACCTCGACCGCCCACGTACCGAGACCATCCGGATCGGCGAAGTAGCGCGCCGCCGGGGAGTCGACGTCGAGAACGGACAGTTCGGCGTGTCCGTCCCCGTCTCTGTCCCACAGCGCGTCGTCGCACCAACCGTCGCCGTCGAAGTCGAGTGCGACGGCGTCCAGGGATCCCGGCGCGCCGAGGTCGAGATCGGCGGGCGAAACCCACCCGGACGGGTCGCCCGCCCCGGTTCCGAAGACATACTCCACCAGGTCCATACGGGTTTGGACGCGCGCCGAGTGCGACCGGTTCCCGCTGCGCGTCCGTCGGTCGAACGGGCGACGTGCCGGGGAAGGTGCGCGTCCCGCTGCTAGATTTCGTTCACCGGCCGTGCGTTGGCCGTCCGTTCGCGAAGGGGAGGGGCCGCATGCACCGCCGGATCGGCGCACCACTGTTCGCCCTCGCACTCGCGGTGTCGGCGCCACTCGCGATCCCCCCGACGACGTCAGCGGCGCCGAGCGCGCCCGTCAATTCCTGTGGCGAAACCGGATTCGACCCGTCGTCCGCAGCGGGCGGCGGTCCTGCCCTTCCGGGAAACGTCGACATCCGATTCCCGTGGCCGCAGATCGTCACCGTGCCCATGAACGACCCCGCCCAGGATCAGACCCGGGTGCCGCAGGATCCGCTGCCCACCGACCCCTGCGCGGACCCCTGCCCCGACCTCACCGACTCCGCGCCCGAGCCGACCGAACAGGACCCGGGATCGTCCGGCTCCGCATCGTCCGGCTCCGCATCGTCGGGTTCCTCCTCGTCGGACTCGTCCTCGTCCGGCTCCGACGGTTCGTCGGTGCCGCGGTTCTCGATCACGCCCGACATCGAACCCATCCCGATTCCCATTCCCGGTCCGAAGCCTGATGTTCCGCCCGCACCGGACCCGGTGTCGCCGCCGGTCGAGGTCGCCCCCCAGTCGCAGGCGCCGCAGCCTCCCGACGTCGGCTCCACGAGGCTCGTCGCGCAACTCACCGGACACGGATCCATCAACCGGACCGACAAGCGCTGGCAGGTCGACGGCACCGACCTCGGCATCACATGGGAGTCGAAGCCCGGCGAGGTCGCGATCGCCTTCGGTGACACCTTCGGCACCGACTGGGAACCTCCCGGCGCCAACGGAACGGACTGGCGCTCGAACGTGCTGGGGCACAGCACCGATCGCGACCTGTCGGACGGCCTGACCATCGACTCCATGGTCCAGGACAGCCGGTGTCACGCCGCCGAGGTCCTCGGCAGCCGCAAGATCAAGAACTGGGAAACGACGACCATCCCCACATCCGGATTCGCGATCGGCGACCGGCAGTACATGAGCTACATGTCCGTGCGGCGGTGGAGCATCATCCCCGGACTCTGGTACACGAACTACGGCGGCATCGCCCACTCCGACGACGACGGGCAGACGTGGACGAAGGATCCGCATGCCCGATGGGACAACCTGTTCGGCCTCAACAATTTTCAGGTGGCCGCCATGGTCCCCGCCGGCGACCACGTCTACATGTTCGGCACCCCCAACGGACGTCTCGGCACCGTCGCCGTCGCCCGCGTCCCCCAGGACCAGGTGCTCAACAAGAGCGCCTACCAGTACTGGGTGGACGGCGAGTGGAGCCCGGTGGGGGAGAAGTGGCCGACACCGATCCTCCACGACACCGCAGCCGAACTGTCCGTCCGCTACGACGCCACCCGCGGACTGTGGCAGATGAGTTACCTCGACACCGTCGCGGGCGCGATCGTGCTGCGGGAGGCGACCAGCCCGCAGGGCGAGTGGACGAAGGGCGTTCCCGTCGTCCACTCGAGCGACTACCCCGCGATGTACGGCGGCTTCATCCACCCCTGGTCCACCGAGAACGATCTGTACTTCACCATGTCCGAATGGGACAGCTACAACGTGTATCTCATGCACACGACGCTGCGCTGACGCGCCTGTGCGTGACTGTCACCCCGGGTGGGTGAGAGTCACCCGCGGGCGGCGGCGCCGCCGCTTTCTCCCCACCAGCGCAGCAGTTCCGCCTCCGCCTCCTCGCGGGGCAGGGGGCCACGATCGAGGCGCAGTTCCTTCAGGAACGTCCACGCCCGACCGACATCCGGTCCGGCGGAGATCCCGAGCAGTTCCATGATCGCGTTGCCGTCGAGGTCGGGACGCACCCGCGCCAGGTCTTCCTGCTCCGCGATCCGCGCGATCCGCGACTCCAGATCGTCGTAGGTGGCGCGCAGCTTGGCAGCCCGGCGCTTGTTGCGGGTCGTGCAGTCGGCCCGCACCAGCTTGTGCAGCCGCGGCAGCAACTCGTCAGCGTCCGTCACGTACCGGCGCACCGCCGAATCCGTCCACGCCCCGTCGCCGTACCCATGGAAGCGCAAGTGCAGGAACACGAGTCGGGACACGTCCTCGACCATCTGCTTCGAGTACTTCAAGGCCCGCATCCGCTTGCGGACCAGTTTCGCGCCCACCACCTCGTGGTGATGGAAGCTCACGCCGCCGCCGGCCTCGTTGCGTTTGGTGTCGGGTTTGCCGATGTCGTGCAGGAGCGCCGCCCAGCGCAGCACCAGGTCCGGATCGCCCTCCTCGAGGTCGATCGCCTGCTTGAGCACCGTCAGCGAATGCTCGTAGACGTCCTTGTGCTGGTGATGCTCGTCGATCTCCAACCGCATCGCGGGGATCTCCGGCAGCACCCGCTCCGCGAGACCCGTCTCGCACATGACGTCGACACCCTCGCCCGGGTACTCACCGAGGATCAGCTTGTCCAACTCGGCGTGCACACGTTCCGCGGTGATCCGGTCGATCTGGTCCGCCATCTCCACGATCGCCTCGTGCACCCGCGGCGCGAGCGTGAAACCGAGCTGGGAGACGAACCGCGCCGCGCGCAGCATGCGCAGCGGATCGTCGTTGAACGAGATCTCGGGCGCCGCCGGGGTGTCGAGCACGCCCGCGAGCAACGCGTCCATCCCGCCGAGCGGATCGACGAACTCCTGCTCGCCGTCCGCACCGATCCGGACCGCCATCGCGTTGACCGTGAAGTCCCGGCGGACCAGATCCTCCCGCAGGCTGGTGCCGTACTGCACCTCGGGATTGCGGGTCACGCCGTCGTACGCGTCCGTGCGGAACGTCGTGATCTCGATCTGCTGCTCGTCCTTCGCCGCGCTGATCGTCCCGAACGCGATCCCGGTGTCCCACTGGTTGTCGGCCCAGCCCTTGAGCAACGCCTGCACTTGCTCGGGACGCGCGTCGGTGGTGAAGTCGAGATCGGTGCCGAGCCGCCCGAGCACCGCGTCGCGGACACTGCCGCCGACGAGGTACAACTCGTGTCCGGCCGCAGCGAACCGCGCACCCAGTGGGGTCAGCACATCCGAGAGGCCACGCAGGGTCACGGACGCGGACGCGAGCAACCGCGCGCGACGGTCCTCGTCGGGAGTAGGGGAAACCACGACTGTGCAGCTTACCGACTTGGGCGGGGGCCTCAGCGCGCGCCGAGCGGCCACCGGTGTGGGATTCGACGGACGCCGCACAGAGACAACTAGTATCGATTGGGTGTCTCCAGCCGAACGCGCCAACCGCAGCCGCCGCAACCCGCGGCGTCGTGGTGGGCACGGCGAACGCACGAACCAGCGCATGCGCACGGTGCGTGAGACGTCCGCGGGCGGCCTCGTCGTCGACGGACTGGACGGCCCCCGAGAACTCCAGTGCGCGGCGCTGATCGGACGCACCGACCGGCGCGGACGGCTGCTGTGGTCGCTGCCCAAGGGGCACATCGAACAGGGCGAAACCGCCGAACAGACAGCGATCCGTGAGGTCGCAGAGGAGACCGGCATCCGTGGTTCCGTCCTGGCATCCCTCGGCAGCATCGACTACTGGTTCGTCACCGAGGGCAGGCGCATCCACAAGACGGTCCACCACTACCTGCTGCGGTTCCAGGGCGGCGAACTGTCCGACGAGGACGTCGAGGTGACCGAGGTCGCCTGGGTGCCGCTCGCCGAACTCGCGTCACGCCTCGCCTACGCCGACGAACGACGCCTCGCCGAGGTCGCGGGGGAACTCCTCGACCGCATCGCCGCAGGCCAGGAGGTCGGCGACGCGGGTAGCGCCAACCCGGACAACCACAGCGGGGCCCGAGAGAACGGATGATCACGATCCGTCGCCTGGCCGCGACCGCCCTGACCGCACTGGCCCTGGCCGCACCTCTCACACAGCCGACCCTCGCGGGCGCCGCACCCACCGGAACATCCGGCGTCGCACTGCCCACCCAACGTGGCGGCCAGTCCCAGCAGTTCGTCGACCTGTCGATCGACAAGGTCACCCCGACGACCGTCACGACGTCCAGCACGCCGACCGTGACGGTCTCCGGCACCGTCACGAACATCGGCGACCGCCCCGTGAGCGACATCCAGATCCGCCTGCAGCGGGCGCCCGCCGTCAGCACATCCGACGAACTGCGCACCGTCCTCACCGACGGACAGGACCAGTTCGACGTCGTCGGCCCGTTCTCCGAGATCCGCGACGAGCTCACCGTCGGGGAATCGGCCCGATTCAGTGTCGCGCTGCCCCTGCGTTCCACCGAGGCCGCATCGCTCGACATCGACGAACCCGGTGTGTACCCGCTGCTGGTGAATGTCAACGGCACCCCCGAGTACGGCGGCGCGGCCCGACTGGACGATGCCAGCTTCCTGCTGCCGGTCCTCGGTGTGCCCGCCGACCCGACCGATCCCGGCACCGGCGCGGCGCCCCCGTCGACCACCGATCCTGTGGCGATCACGCTGATGTGGCCACTCGCGGATCGCCCGCAGCTCGCGTCGGGGATCCCCGGATCCGTCGACGAGAAGGTCCGGCTCGTCGACGACGACCTCGCCACCTCGTTGGCCGCGGGCGGACGGCTCGAACAGCTCGTCGCGGCGGCCGAGTTCGCCAC
Organism: Rhodococcus sp. Q; assembly: GCF_005503035.1. Lineage (NCBI taxonomy): Bacteria > Bacillati > Actinomycetota > Actinomycetes > Mycobacteriales > Nocardiaceae > Rhodococcus > Rhodococcus sp. Q. The sequence continues at coordinate 1,747 of NZ_SCOY01000057.1, read as the reverse complement.
CGACGCCGACCTGGACCGCGGCCGCTCCCTCGCCGGATCCATGTGTCTGGCCGTCGACCCCGACCTCCTGGTCACCGTCGCGAACATGACCCGCGGCTACCTCGTCGTCGACGACCCCTCCGACCCGACCGGACCTGCCCACGACGGAACCGGTCAGGCCGCCGCGACCGAGTGGCTCGAACGGCTGCGAGTGCTGGCTTCCGACCTGTGCGTCACCGCGGTTCCCTTCGCACAGACCGATCTGACGGCACTGCACCGAGTCGGGGACGCGACGCTGACGGCGCGCGCACTCGGTACCCCCGCCGACATCGTCGACGCCGTGCTGGGTGTGACCTCCCTCCGTGGCCTGACCTGGCCCGATTCCGGGGTCCTCGAGCCCGCCGCGGCGGCGTCGCTCGCCGGGCTCGGACCGACTGCTCTGCTCGCGGAGAACGCCGTCACCGACCCGGGGACCGCGGTTCGGGTTCCGATCGACGGCGGCACCAACGGCGGACCGCTGTACGCGACGCTGTTCGACAGCTCGGCCGCGACCGCACTCGCCGCGGTCGGGCGGACCCCGCAGACACCGACGTTCACGCCCGACGCCGCCCGCTACGACCTGGCGGGGGACTCCCGCACGGCCCGCTTGCAGGACGCACTCGGCGCGATGGTGTGGGAGTCGTTGACGCCGCGCAGCACCGCCTCACGGATGGCCGACGCCGACCCGCGGTCCGTGCTGCTGGTACCTCCGCAGAACTGGTCCGCCGACGGCGGGGAGGCCGCCGCGATCCTCTCGACCGCGTCGACGATGCTCGGATCCGGTCTGGCGACGGCAGAGTCGCTGCCGGACCTCATGGACCGGCCGACCGCACCGACACCCGTGCAACTGGCCTACCCCGACCAGGCGGTCGCGGACGGCGCTCCCGCCACCGTCGTCGACGGGGTCGCCGCGACCGCGCCCGAGGTGGACGCACTGACCGAGACGCTCGTGCTCGACCCGCAGTCGTCGCTGACTCCCGACGGGTACACCGCGCCGCTCGAGGAGGATCTGCTGCGGGCGATGTCCACCTCCGACCGTCGCGTCGTCGGTCGGACCACGGCGACCGCGGCAGCCGAACAGCGGGTCACCGAGGTCAGGAGCGCGCTCGACCGCGTGTACGAATCCGTGACGGTTCTCGCGCCCGGCGGTGCGTACACACTGGCGTCGGAGCAGAGCCCCCTGCTGTTCGTCGCCCGCAACGACCTCCCCATCGGGATCACCGTCCGGTTGCGCCTGTCCGCGCCGCCCGGGATGACGATCACCGACATCGGGGAGCAACAGCTGCCGCCACGCGGCAGCCGTTCGCTCCAGGTCCCCGCGAAAGTCACGGAAACCGGCAAGATGGTCGTCGACGTCGCTCTGACCACGACGAACGGCCGTGAACTGGGCGACCCGACCTCGGTTTCGGTGCGATCGAACTCGTACGGCAAGCTGCTGGCGATCATCACCGCCTGCGCGGGCGCACTACTCTTGCTGCTGGCCGGGCGGCGACTGTGGCACCGGTTCCGGGGTCAACCGGACCCAGCGGACGAAGGGCACGAAGACCGATGACGGGCAGCACGCGAGGGCCGGGCGACGGCCCGCAGCCGCCCGATCGCACCAACGCCGCGCCCTGGGAGCGCAACCCGAGGGATCCGCGGCAGGGCCCCCCGATGCCGCCGCGTCCGGGTCAGGCACCACCTCCGCAGCACGGGCAGCAGCAGCAGGTGCGTCGGAACCCACCCACCC
>NZ_SCOY01000056.1:0-17130 GCF_005503035.1 Rhodococcus sp. Q | reverse complement strand
CGAGAACCTCCGAGCGGATGTGGGCCTTAGACAAGCCACACCCCACTCGGAGGTTCTCTTCGCATCAAGCCGACACGCCTGCTACCAACGTCCTGGCCGGGTACATCTAGGGCACGTCTGAAAGGTGTCGGGTCCAGGCGATGACGGCGTCTGGTCCGGATCGGATTCCCACCGGGAGGCCAAGTGTCCGTCAACTATGACGTTCCCTGAACGGGACTGCTTCGACCTGGCACTCCTTCAATCATCCATTGAAGGGACTAGCTGAGGTTTCTGTGTCTCGCCCCGCAGGCAGCAACCCCAGTCAGTAGAGGATCAGTTCATTGGGCGTCGAGTGAAAGCAGAGTCCGGACCGATGAGTGTTCGATCGCCGGCCGGTCTATCTGAGGGAGTCGCCGATCGTCGTGCGAACTGGCGGGGAGGTCGCCGCCACTGGACCGACCAGGAAGAGTGTGGTTCCGGGAGGTCGGCGGTGTGCGACCGCGTTTGACCACGAGAGGACCTGTATGACAGCCACTGCAGACAACATGCGCGCGTTCGAGACCATCGTCGGACGGTGGAGGACGTCGGGCACTGTGTTGGACGAGCAAGGGGAGCCTGTCGCGACAATCGACGGCACCGACGAGTACGAGTGGATGCCAGGTGGGCGCTGGATCGTCCATCGTGTTGACGTCAGGATGGGCGACGACCACGTGCATGCCCTAGAGCTGATCGGTGAGCACGACGCCGTGACCGACACGTACGCCATGCGGGCGTTCGACGGCTCCGGCGCGTACGGGAGGATGACCGCGAACCTGAACGCCGACGGATCGTGGACGTTCCTGGGCGACGGGATGCGCAGCACCCTCTGGCCGTCCGAGGACAAGTCATCCATGACTGCGCGATGGTAGCGGCAGGACGAATCTGGCAGCTGGATTCACTGGATGGACATGCGCTTCGTCGCCATGGCGTAGCGGTCAGCTGGCAGAACCGAAATAGGGAGGCCCCACGAAAATGTAGGGGCCCCCTCGCTTGTCGGACAGAGTCAGCCCGGATCAGACCTCGATCCGAGGAGCGCGGTAGGAAGGGAACCCACCAACAGGAGGGACCCTCGTCGGCATCCGTCCGGCCACCGGCCGGACTTCGATGTGGCGAGTCACCGAGGGCTCAGGGACCGTCGTTCACGATGGGAGGTCGACGTCCTGGGCGGGACCCCAGTCATCCTCGAATGAGGCGCGTCGTGGTGACGGAGCCTGATCGGTGGGCGGGTAGAGCGATCCGGCGAAGTCGTAGTCGGAATTGTTGATGTCTGTTCCGCCGCGGATGGGCTCGCCGGTGTGCGTGATCGTGCCGGGCAACTGGTAACACATGATCGAGTCCTCGTCGGCCGGCGTGCCCATGATGGCGTCGTCCTCGAGTGGGGTGAGCACCTGTGCGTCCACGACGTCGGGGGACCATCGCTGGGTTCGCCAGAAGTAGTCGTATGCCTTCGCCGGATCGATCTGCTGCACGAGTTCCCGTCGCATGTGTTCGTGCGGGAAGCCGAGCGTGTGCCCCGTCTCGTGCCGAACCACCCGCCGATACTCCGATTCGTCGATTGCCATGGTGAAGTTCTGCAGGCTCATCGTTGGCCGATCGAGCGGAATCAGGCTGATATCAGTGCCGAGGTAGGACCAATATCCATCTTCGGAACGCGAAATCCTGACGTCGCCGGTTCCGTTGGTCAGGGCGAACGAGATGCAGATCCGCGAGCTCCATGCGTTCATGTTGCTGACGATTCGTGCCTTCAGATCGTCGGGTGCCGATTCCGTGAAGCTGACGGACAGCACGCGGGGTGATGCACCCCAGTACTTGCTCGTGAGAATGGTCAGCGCCTGTGGTTCGAGGACGCCGGGAGGTACGGCGACGAGAGGGCGCAGGGGCGCGTTGGCAGGGTTGACCCGGGCGGCGAATGCGCTGGCTTTCTCGTGAAGACGAGACGGAAGTAGCTTGATCCGGCATCCATAGGTGACCAGCGGCGCGCTGTCCCGGTCGTCTGTCCCTGGTGCATTGGGTATTCGCGAACTCGCAGTTCCATTCCTCGACTCCACGAATCCTGGTGCGGTCATGGCAGTTCACTCCTTGTCACTGGCGGTGGCGTTCGGGCGTCGGTCCCGTACGCCTGTGATCAGGAATTCTCCAAGGGCGGGGTTGGGAGGGAACGCGTAGTGCGGTACTCGAATTTCCGGTCGGCCGATGCCAGGGCGGCAGGTGGAGTCGATGAGAGAAGATGGTTCCGTGAGCTTTGAGCGACTGCGGATGTCCGGATTGGGGTCCGATTCGGTCTCGGTGCTGCGGATCATCTCCTATTTCGACGAACTGGGGGAATCCGCCGCGAACGCGGACACCGTCGTCCGGTCCGCGGCGCTGCTCGCCGAGTGCCCGGTCGGCGTCCGATGGCGGGCGGGCACCGCCATCCGGTATGGGGCGCTCGGGGATCCGCTGGAGGACGATCGCCCCGAGGCGTCGACTCGGCAGGATCTCGAGGTGTGGCTCGAACGGGCGGGCGGGGAGCATCCGCTGGACTCGGTCCTGATGGACCGTTTGCGGCACACGCTGCGGGTGGCCGCGATGCGGCCGGGTGCGGCGGCCGAGCCGCAGATGGGTGATCCGGCACTGCTCGAGGTGGTGCTCTCCGGGAAGGAGCGGCGGGAGGACCGCATCCGCGCCGTGGGGCTGCTCGGCTTGGACCCCACCCAGTACGTTCGCGTGCTCGCGGTATCCGCGACTGCCAACAGCTCGGCGGCGGAACTGATTTCACGTTCGTGTCCCGGACGGATCGTGCGGTCGGTCGCGGTCGGGAACCTGACCGCGATGCTGGTGCAGGAGGACCTCGACAGCAGGCGGCTCGCCGACGACCTGCACGAGGCGATCGTCGCCGCGTACCCGCCCGGGCCGGGAGCCGGCCGCGACCGTGGTCCGTGGGTGGGGATCGGCGAACGCACGAGCATCTACGCGGCACCGGCGTCGTGGGACCAGGCGCGGCGTGCGCTGCGCTTCGCCTCCTCGACCGTGTACGGACGACGGGCGGTGGCATTCGGGTTCCTCGGCTCGCTCGAACTCCTGGCCGAGATCCCCCTCGAGCGCCTACTCAACGACCGGGGCGTGGCGCGGCTCAACGCCTTTGCGGTCTCCGAGGCCGGTGCGCAGGACGTCACGACGCTGGAGGCGTTCTGCGTGTTCGGCTCGCTCCGGCGGACCGCGACGGAACTGCACGTGCACCACAGCACGGTCGCCTCCCGGCTCGCGCACATCGAGAAGGAGATGGGCTGGGACCTCGAGCGCTCGACGGACCGGTTCATGGCGACCCTGGCGCTGCTGCTCCGCAGGATGTCGCTGTCCTCGGCGGAACTGGCGGCGTCCGACGCGTTCCTGGACTCCTGACGGACCATCCGACGGGAGTCGGGCCCGGTCTCCCGATCTACCGACGGGCGTCGGATGACATCCGGGTGTGGCGTGGATCACGATGTGTCACGAAGTGTGATCCACGACCGAGAGGAACATCCGATGGCCGTCATCGATTCGAACCGCACCTGGGAGCTGCTCGAGGAGCGTCTCGCCGTCACCACCAACGAGCGGCACCGCCTGGTCCTGAGCGTCGTTCTCGAGCACATGTATGCCGAGGCGGCCCCGGACCTCGACCGCCTCATGGCAACGCTGAGCCCCAACCCGGACTACCACTTCTGGAACAACGGCCAGGACGTCGGCCCGAAGACCACCGAGGGGGTGCGGGCCTACTACACCGCCTTCGTCGAATCGCGCAGCAACGTCCTCGAATACGCGCTCGACCGGCTGATCGTCGACGATCACTGCCTGGTCACCGAGGGCTACCTGAAGCAGATCTACCCCGGTACCTACGCCGCGCGGCTCGGATTCCCGGTCGACGACGAGTCCGCGGACTACCTCATCGTGTTCCGGCAGCTGCTCCTGTGGCCGGTGGACGAGAACGGCAAGATCGAGGGTGAGGATTCGTACGCGTCCGGACCGGTGAGCATCACCAAGCTGTCCTTCGACGAGCTCCCCCAGGAGTACATCGATCTCGTCCGCGCGCCCACGTCCTAGCATCCTCCGGGTGGCCGAGTGCATGTCCGTGCATGGGAAGTGAGGGCGCAGTGAGCGGGATCGCAACGACCAGACCGGAACCCAGCTACGCGTCGGGGGTGTGGGACGCCCCGGTGTTTGGCGACAACCTCGATCGGACGGTCGCCGGCAAGGTCCGCAAGGTCGCGATGCGTGAGCAGTCCCTCGGCCGGGCTGACTCCGGCGCGACGTAGCCCAGCCCGAAGTCCGGCGTCCCGCGCCCCGATGGAATACGAAAGAAGATGACGTGCCCGCAGAATCTGTTGCCGGACATGAGGTTCCCCGGCTCACCCCCGCCGAGGTCGCCGATCGGCGGCTGACCTTCGCCGACCTGTTGCTCATGCGCGTGGAGGACGACCATCCCGGACTGTTGTTCGAGGACTCCCGCTGGACCTGGCGTGGGGTGGTGCGCGAATGTGCCGCCCGTGCGTCTGTGCTGTCCGCGCTGCGGCTGCCCGACCGGCCCTTCCACGTCGGTGTGCTGCTGGAGAACGTTCCCGAGTACATCTTCCTGATCGGGGCCTCCGCGCTGGCGGGCGCCACCCTGATCGGGATCAACCCGACCCGCCGCGGCGCCGAACTCGCTGCGGACATCCGTGGGGTCGACTGCGACCTCATCCTCACCGACCGGGCCGGACTCGCCCTGCTCGAGGGCCTTGACACGGCGGTCGACGCCGACCGGGTGCTGCTCGTCGAGGGCGACGAGTGGCTTGAGAGGGTCGAATCCGCTGCGGCGGAACCGATCACGATCATCCCCGAGGCGAGCGACCCCGCGACTCGCCTGCTGCTGACCTTCACCTCCGGTTCCACCGGTGCGCCCAAGGCGGTGATCTGCACGACGGGCCGCCTCGCGGCGCTGGGTGCGATCAACTACTGCTCGCTGACCCGCGCGGACGTGACGTACAACGCGATGCCGCTCTTCCACGGCAACGCGATCATGGCGTGCTGGGCGCCGTCGGTGTTCAGCGGCGCCACCTACACGATGCGGCGCAAGTTCTCGGTCTCGGGATTCCTGCCCGACGTCCGGCGGTACGGGGTGACCTTCTTCAACTACGTCGGGCGATCCCTGGCCTACCTCCTCACCGCGCCCGAATCGCCCCTGGAACGGGACACGAACCTGCGGGTGGTCTTCGGCACCGAGGCCGCGCCACGCGACCGGGACGAGTTCGAACGACGCTACGGGGTCCGCCCGATCGAGAGCTACGGCTCGAGCGAGGGTGCGGTGGTGATCGGCCTGACCCCGGACTCGCCGCCGCACTCGCTGGGCAGGGCACCGGATGGGATGAGCGTCGAGATCCACGACGAGAACGGGAAGCAGTGCCCCCGTGCCGTGTTCGACGACAAGGGTGCGCTGCTCAACGCAGGTGAGGCGATCGGCGAGATCGTGAACACGACCGGCGCTGCCATGTTCGAGGGGTACTACCGGAACGATTCGGCGACCGCGGAGCGGATCGACGGCGGCACCTATCGGTCGGGCGATCTCGGATACCGTGATGCGGACGGCTTCTTCTACTTCGCCGGCCGCTCCGGTGACCGCATCCGCGTCGACAGCGAGAACTTCTCCGCGGCGCCGGTCGAGCGGATCCTGGCCCGCTTCCCCGGTGTCCGGCTGGTGGCGGTCTATCCGGTGCCCGACCCGCGTACCGGGGACCGGGTGATGGCCACGATCCAGATGGGCGACGGCGCGGCCTTCGACCCGGAGGCGTTCGGGCGTTTCGTGGCGGAGCAGCCCGACCTCGGGACCAAGTGGGCCCCGCGGATCGTGCGGATCGCCACGGCCATCCCGGTGACGGCCACCCGGAAGATCAACAAGCCTGTGCTGCGCACCGAGTCCTGGCTCGTCGAGGACCCGCTCTACCTGGGTGACAGCGAATACCGTTACGTGCTCGCGTCCCCGGGTGCACTCGACGCCCTGCGGTCCGAGTACGAGCGGTACGGCCGCGCGCCGAACCGACCGCTGTCGCGCTCGGATTCGACGCCGTGAAGGTGGCTTCGGATCACACACAACTGGCTTGGATGGCGACGGAGCTCGACCGGTTCGCGCCGATGGTGCGCGAACTCGCGGATCGCGGCGACGGGGCGGTTGATCGTCGATCCACCGCCCCGGCCCTCGTATATGGCCCACGCCGCGACACCGAGGGCAGATGGCTCCGAACAGGACGGGGACTGCTCTTGGGTTCACGCTTGCTGTTGGGCGCGAGCGGTTTCACGGTCCGAGCTGGTCGCCGTGGTCGCCGACGGCGCGGTGCTGGGCCAGGTCCAGGCCCACCGCAGGATGAGGACGAGAATGATCACTTCCAGCGCAACGCCAAGGCCGTAGAAGTACGCCCAGGAGGAATCGCCCACCACGTTGAATGCCGCGTAGGGGATCTGCACCGAAGCCACGACGAGGTTCGTGATGCGGTTCGCCCGGGCGGGCAGCGTCATCGACAGCAGGACCATTGCGATCGGGATCGCCATGAGCACGAGGAAGGTGGTCAACAGCGTCTGGGTGACGTCGAACTCGAAGACCTTGCCGACAAGAATGTCCTCGACGACGCCGGGCTTGAAGAAGGCGATGATGTCCACGTAGGCGTAAAGGAACATCACGCTTGTCCACGCGGCGACGAGCTTGGCCCGCACCGGGATCGGCGGGTCTTCCAGGGTGGCGGCGGCTTGAGGTGTTCTCATCATGGGCTCCGTTTGTTGTGGTGGGGATCGATAGGTCCACGATCGCTGAGCCCGGCGACGAGCACATTGGCCCGGAGGCCGGAGTTCGCCTGGCCGATGGAACGGTCTCTTACTCGTACTTTCGGCGGGTACGCCGAGGCGCGCCGACCCCTAGGCTGGAGCCGTGGTCAGTCTCGGGCGCTCCCTCTGGAATGAGCCGCGGCCTGCTGACGCCGCCCCCATCGGTCGTCTCGACTGGCTGCTGGTGGGCGTGTTCGCGGCCGCCTCCTTGGTCGAGGTCATCGTTCGACCGGGCTTGGCCTGGCGACCCCTTGTGACGGTGCTCGCCCTGGCGCTGGTGCCTGCCCTGCTCTGGCGGCGGGGGCGCCCCCTGGTGGCCGCCCTGGTCGGGTGGGGCATCGCCGGGCTGCTCTCGATCCTCCAGCTGACCGAGCACGCCGGGGACCTCGGCCTCTTCTCCATGATGGCCGTCCTGATCCTGCTCTACTCCCTGGTGCGGTGGGGCTCGGGACGGGAGATGGTCTGGGGGACGGCGTTTGTGACGGTCGTCGTCGCGCTGGGGATGTACGCCTCCTCCGCGGGCTGGGCCGACCTTTTCGGCGGAAGCGTCCTCTTGCTGTTGGTCGTCGCCCTCGCGGCGGTGTTCCGCTACCGCGCGGACCTCTGGCGTCGCCAACAGCGCGAGATCCGTGACCAGGAGCGGGTGGCGTTGGCGCGCGAGCTCCACGACACAGTGGCCCACCACGTCTCGGCCATCGCGGTGCAGGCGCAGGCCGGTCGCGTGGTCGCCGGCATCCAGCCCGAGAAGGCTGCCGAGGTCCTGGCCGTGATCGAGTCGGAGGCGTCGCGCGCCCTGGCGGAGATGAGATCCATGGTGCGGGTGCTGCGTGAGGAGGAAGCCGTCGCCTACTCACCGCAGCAGGGGGTCGCGGACCTGCCTGCTCTGGCGCGCGCCGACGCGACGCCCACCGTCGAGGTCTCGCTGCACGGTTCGTTGACCCGGCTGGCACGACCCGTGGACACCGCGCTCTACCGGCTCGCGCAGGAATCACTGACCAACGCCGTACGGCACGCCCGGAGCGCGACCCGCATCGGGATCGACGTACGCCGGGACGGCGACACCGTCAGGCTGCGTGTCAGTGACGACGGACAGACCGAGCCGGGGCCCGCCCCGGAGCCCGGGTTCGGCCTGCTGGGCATGGCTGAACGCGCCCAGCTCCTCGGCGGATCGCTCTCCGCGGGGCCGGGTCCCGAGGGTGGCTGGGTGGTCGAGGCCGTGCTGCCTGTGGAGGCGCTGGCATGAGCATCCGTGTTGTCGTCGCCGACGACCAGGACTTGGTCCGGACCGGACTGGTGATGATCCTCGGCGCACAACCCGACCTCGAGGTCGTGGGGGAGGCAGCAGACGGGCTCGCGGCGCTCGACCTGGTGACCAGGCTGCGTCCCGATGTCCTCCTCGTCGACATCCGGATGCCCGGGCTCGACGGCGTCGAGGTGACGCGGCGCCTGGCCGGGCCAGACGTGACGGACCCGATGGCGGTCGTCGTGATCACCACCTTCGACCTCGACGAGTACGTGCTCGGCGCCCTACGCGCCGGCGCCCGCGGCTTCCTGCTCAAAGACGCCGGGCCGGAGCTCCTGGTGCAGGCCATCCACGCGGCGGCCAACGGGGACGCGCTGATCGCCCCCAACGTCACCCGCCGGCTGCTGGCGGCCTTCGCCGGCCAGGCGCCCGTGGTACCGGTCCAGCCCATCGCCCCGCTCACCGAGCGCGAGAAGGAGGTGCTCGCGCTGGTGGCACGGGGACGGACCAACGCCGAGATCGCTACCGAGCTCTTCGTCGGCCTGAGCACGGTCAAGTCCCACGTCGCATCGTTGATGACCAAGCTCGGCGCCCGCAACCGCGTCGAGATCGCGATGTGGGCATACGACACCAGACGTGTGAGAGCGGATTAGTGGTACGGGTTGCAGCAGGCCGGTGGGTCCGGTCGCCATCGAACCGTCCGTGGTGTCTGCCATGGTCGGACCCATCGAGACCGGTGAGCTGACACCGACGCTCAAACTCGAGCGCAACGTCCTCCACGAGACGTTCGGGACCGCGATCGAGGCGATCTGCTCCTGACGATTCCGCCCCCAGCGGGCGACGAACGTGACCGAATAGGTCGTTCCCACCGAATCATCCGGCTGAAGCGGCCCGTTTGTCGTTCGTGTACCGACGTCACAGAGGAGTGGTTTCGAATGCCGAACCCCGATGACCTGGATGACCCCTTCGACTACGACCCGGTGACCTGCTTCCTCGTCTCCCTCGTCGGCCTTGCACTCGGCTCCGTCGGTGGATCATGAGCTAGCCCCCGCCGGCGTCGGATCGCGGTCGGGGTCGGGGTTCAATGGCAGCCATGCCGACGACACCCCGGCCCGGAGGGCAGCTCACCCGGATGCGGTGACGCATTTCCCATCTCCAGATCACACTTCGGCCGAGTTGCGCTACCGTGCCAGCTCCGCCTCCTCGTCCAGTCGGCTGAGCTTGTACGGGTTCGCGATCGAGAAGATGCGGGTGATCCGTCCGTCCTCGATCTCGAAGCTGATCGCGCCAGCGAGTGCGCCGTCGATCTCGCCCCGGATCGCCGGATGGCCATTCACCCACGTGGGCTGCGCCTGGAACGGCAGGCCGAGCTTCGCGAGGCCACCGAGCAGGTAGCGGCTGATCTTGTCGGCGCCCACGATCGGGTGGCGAGCCGCGCCGCGCACGAAGCCGCCGCCGTCGGCGACCGACACCACATCGGGTGCGAGCACATCCATCAGGCCCTGCAGGTCGCCCGAGTTCACCGCAGCGACGAAACGGGCGACGACCGCCTCCTGTTCGGCTCGATCTGCCGTCACCCGCGGTCGCCGCGCGGCGACGTGTTCCTGTGCGCGGTGGGTGATCTGGCGAACGGCGGCCGTGGTCTTGCCGACCGCGGCGGCGATCTCGTCGTAGGGCACGTCGAACACCTCGCGCAGAACGAACACTGCGCGTTCGGTCGGCCCGAGTGTCTCGAGCACCGTGAGCATTGCGATCGACACATTCTCGGCGAGTTCGATGTCGTCTGCGACATCCGGGCTCGTGAGCAGTGGCTCGGGCAGCCACTGCCCGACATACGACTCGCGTCGACGCGACATCGTGCGTAGTTGGTTCAGTGCCTGGCGGGTGACGACCCGCACGAGGTAGGCGCGTTCGTCGCGTATCCCTGTGTGGTCGACGGCATTCCACCGTAACCACGACTCCTGCAGCACGTCCTCCGCGTCGGCCGCGGATCCGAGCAGTTCGTAGGCGACGGTGAAGAGCAGGGGGCGGTGGGTGACGAACGCGTCGTCGGTCATGACGTCGAGCCTACGGCCTTGAACGTGGTATCCGGCGGCTGCGGCTCGGGGGCAGACGTCGACGCAGGCCCGGCCGCGGTCGCCCGGGTCTCCAGAGGCGGGAGCTGACACGTGTCGGCGTAGCCTTCCGAGTGGATGCCGAGGGCGACGTTCATGCGTGAACTCATGTTCATGAAGGCGACTTTGGCGGTGAGCTCGATCAGCGCGGCGGGGCCGAGTTCGGTGAGGAGTGCGGCCGACAACTCGTCGGTGACGGTAGGCGGTGTCTGGCTCATCGCCTCGGCGTATTCCATGACGTGGCGTTCGACCGGCGTGAACACCGACGCTTCGCGCCAGTTCGGCACCTGCCTGGCTTTCGCCTCGTCGAGCCCGTCGTTGTGAGCTTTGTAGTAGTTGAAGTCGAGGCACCAGCTGCAGCCGATGTAGGCGGCCGTCGACATCACGGCAGAGCTTGCGAGATTGCGGTCGAGCTCGTCCAGCGCCTCGATCTTGCGGCCGATGCCCAAAGACGCTCGCATGAGCGCCGGATGGTGGGCGAGCACGCCCAACGAGTCCGGGACCTGGCCAAGCATCCGTCGGGATGCGATCTTCACGATCGCGCCGAAGAGGCCGGTGAGCTCGGTCGGCGGGATGCGGGTTGGTGTGCTCATCGTGTCCTCCTGGAGATCGTCGACGGCCGGGGTTCTGTTTCCCGGGTTGTCCGTCGACATGAAGACACCGCTCGACGCGTGGTTGTGACATCGTCCTCGAAAACGCCCCGACAGAAGTCGGCCATGGATTGTCGTGGTTGGCCGACACTGAATGGCGAATAGGCCGCGCCCGGACCCCTGGCCCGCTGGCGCACTTGTGGATCCGCTCGATGACGACCGACCCGAGACACCGGCTCGGCAGGATCTCGAGGTGTGGCTCGAACGCGCTGCCGGGGAGCATCCGCTGGACTCGGTCCTGATGGATCGGTTGCGGCACACGGTGCGGGTGGCCGCGGCGGCCGGGCCGCGGATGGGGGATCCGGCGCTGCTCGAGGTGGTGCTCTCCGGGAAGGAGCGGCGGGAGGATCGCGTTCGCGCGGTGGGTTGCTGGGGTTGGACCCCACTCAGTACGTTCGGGTGCTCGCGGTGTCCACGACCGCCAAACAGCGCTCCAAGGTCGGTCAGGAAGGCCGGCGAACTCGTACGCTCGGGTCGCGCACCATCGCGCACCATCGCGCGACCTCGCGTAGCCGGGTGTCGTCCAGGTCGGCGAGTGCGAGCACGAGGGCTCGGCGCGTGAGTTCGGCTAGCGCCGGGGTGGGGCCGGGGTGGAAGCCCTGGAATTACGAATGCCCCGACCAGAAAACGACCTGGCCGGGGCTTTCATCTCTGCTGAGCCGATGACGGGAATCGAACCCGCGTATTCAGCTTGGGAAGCTGATGTTCTACCATTGAACTACATCGGCACGCTGGGCTTTTCCGCCGAATCGGCGGTGTAACACCCTGCGAGCGGCAACTCTAGCAGACCGCTTCGACCTTGTGCGGTTACCCTCTTGTTCGTGCTTCTCTCCGACCGTGACATCCGTTCATCCGTCTCTTCCGGCCGCCTCGGGATCGATCCGTTCGACGATTCGATGGTGCAGCCGTCGAGTGTGGACGTGCGGTTGGATCGCCTGTTCCGTGTCTTCAACAACACGCGGTACACGCACATCGATCCGGCGAAGCAGCAGGACGAGCTGACGAGCCTGGTGGAGCCAGCGGAGGGGGAGCCGTTCGTTCTGCATCCGGGGGAGTTCGTTCTCGGATCGACGTTGGAGTTCTGCTCGTTGCCAGACGATCTCGCCGGCCGCCTCGAAGGGAAGTCGAGCCTCGGTCGGCTCGGCCTGCTGACGCATTCGACGGCCGGGTTCATCGACCCCGGCTTCAACGGCCACATCACCCTCGAACTGTCGAACGTGGCAAACCTTCCGATCACGCTGTGGCCGGGCATGAAGATCGGGCAGCTGTGCCTGTTCCGGTTGACTAGCCCCGCCGAACATCCCTACGGCAGTTCGACCGTCGGCTCGAAGTATCAGGGGCAGCGGGGGCCGACGCCGTCGAAGGCGTACCTGAACTTCATGAAGAGTCCCACCGACTGAGTCCGCGACTCGCCGCATCGTATTCGGTTGCGCCGGACCAGCTCACGTATGTCTGGTCCGGCGTCGCCTCGGCCGCTGGTGGGCCGGCCGCAGGGTGTGGCGCGGGTCAGGACTGACTGGAGCGTCCGTCCGGCACGTAGTGGGAGAACAGCATCTGGTGCGTGGTGTCGGTGAAGGTCTCCCGCTTCTCCTCGGTGGGGCGCTCGGCGCGCCGTTGCGGGCGGTCGCTGCGTCGGTCGATGTTCGATGACGATCGGGGTGCGGTCATGGGCACTGCTTTCCTCGGATGGTTGCGGCGATGCCGGTGCCGGATACAGCTGCGCCCGGCCACAGATCGGCGGGGCGCACTGTCACCTGGGCAGAGGACGCCACGGGTTGGGAAGTGCTCGACGGTCGTCGGGTCACCTGACCGTACGGTCAGGTGCGACGCCGAGAGCGTAACCGACCAGTAGTTCGGCTCGGACGCCGCCCACGCCGACCGGACCGAGACGGACGTGACACGTACACTCCCCGTTCGCGCCGGATACCACTCACGCTCACCCCCGAGACGTATCAACAAGTCATGCGCTGCACCGTATTCGGAACCGGCTACCTCGGCGCCACCCACGCCGCCTGCATGGCCGAACTCGGCCACGACGTCCTCGGCGTCGACATCGACGCGGGCAAGATCGCGAAGCTCGCGGCGGGGGAGGTGCCGTTCTACGAACCGGGACTCGTCGACACGCTGCGCCGCAACCTCGACGCGGGGCGCCTCCGCTTCACCACCTCGTATCCGGAGGCCGCGGCATTCGCGGATCTGCACTTCCTCGGGGTCGGAACGCCGCAGAAGAAGGGGGAGTACGGAGCGGATCTGCGGCACGTGCACTCCGTCGTCGACACCCTCGCCCCACTGCTCGACGGGCCCGCCGTGATCGTCGGCAAGTCCACGGTCCCGGTGGGCACCGCGGCCGAACTCGCCGTCCGGGCAAGCAGACTCGCGCCGGCGGGCGACGCCGTCGAGGTCGCGTGGAACCCCGAGTTCCTGCGCGAGGGGCACGCCGTCGTCGACACGCTGCGTCCGGACCGCGTCGTCGTGGGAGTCGATCGTTCCCGGCCGGGACGTGCCGAAGCGCTGCTCCGCGACCTCTACGCGGACCTCATCGCCGCCGACGTCCCGTTCCTGCTCACCGACCTTCCCACCGCGGAACTCGTCAAGGTGTCCGCCAACGCGTTCCTCGCGACGAAGATCTCCTTCATCAACGCCATCTCCGAGGTGTGCGAAGCGGCGGGCGCCGACGTCGGCGCGCTTGCCGATGCGCTCGGTCACGACGCCCGGATCGGTCGCCGATTCCTCGGCGCCGGGCTCGGGTTCGGCGGTGGCTGCCTGCCCAAGGACATCCGCGCGTTCATGGCCCGCGCAGGCGAGCTCGGCGCCAACCAGGCCCTCATGTTCCTGCGCGAGGTCGACAGCATCAACATGCGGCGCCGCACCAGGATGGTCGAGCTCGCGACCCGCGCCGTCGGGGGATCGCTGCTCGGCGCGACCATCGCCGTCCTCGGCGCCGCGTTCAAACCCGACTCCGACGACGTCCGTGATTCGCCCGCGCTCAACGTCGCGGGCATGCTGCAGCTACACGGAGCGACCGTCACCGTGTACGACCCCAAGGCGATGGACAACTCCCGGCGACTCTTCCCGACGCTCGCCTACGCCACCTCGGCCGTCGAGGCATGCGAGGGTGCGGACGCCGTCCTGCTCGCCACCGAATGGGACGAGTTCCAGGCACTCGACCCTGCGGACCTGAACGAGGTGGTGCGATCCCGGGTCGTAGTGGACGGCAGACGCTGCCTCGATGCCGATCGCTGGCGCGCCGCCGGATGGGCGTATGTCGCCCTCGGAGGCGGAACAATTGGCAACAGTTCGGCAAAACAGACCGGACATGCGGCCAGCGTGGCGGGCGCTTAGCCGAACGAATGGGCCTCTGGCGCAAAGATCGCGATTCGATAAACTCTGCGACGTTCGCGTGCGCGCCGTCGGGGGCACGCACACCTCGACATAGGGGCGACTCGATGAGCGCGGTACTGGGAGTGTCAGTGGGGACCAGTGCTGTCCGCATGGCCACCCTGTCCGGAAACGATCACGACACCGACGTTCTGCCGGGCTTCGGCGGACGCGCAGTCGAAGTCGTCACCGGGCCCGCCGAGGACGTCGCAGCGCAGTCCATCGGCGTCCTCCTCGAACACCAGGACCATGCCGACATCGGGGCCACCGGCGTCGCCTACGGCAACGGTGTGCACCCCGACTCGATGCACGACGCGATGGCCAGGCAGCGGCTGCACAACTACCAGCTGGTCCCCGAAGCCACGGCGGTCATCACCCTCCTCGAAAGCGTCGGGCAGCTGGCCCCCACCGACCACACCGTCGTCCTGTACGACCTCGGCAGTTCCGGCGTCACCGTCACCGTCGTCGACCGGTACTCGCATGCCGTCCTCGCGCAGCAGCGCAGCGACGTCGCGGGCGGAGACCAGTTCGATGCACTCGTCGCCGAACAGCAACTGCGGGAACGGGGCCTCCCACGCCCCGTCGACACCTGGGCCGCAGCCGAGTTCACCGCCCGATGCAGGGAAGCCAAGGAGCAGCTCTCCACGGGTGCCGCCGCGTGCGTCCCCGGTGAGAGCGGACTCATCCTCCTCAACCGCGAACGGTTCGAGGCCCTCGTCCGAGTGCCCGTCGAAGCGTCCGCGCGCCTCGCCCGTGAGGTCATCGTCGCGTCCGGCCGTCAACCCGACGTGCTCGTCCTCCTCGGCGGCAGCGTCCGCATCCCCCTGGTCCCGAATCTGCTGCAGAGCTGGCTCGGGCTCCGCGTCATCCTGCCGCCCGAACCGGAAATGGTCGCCGCGCAGGGAGCCGCACTGCTCGCGACGACGATGGCCCCGGTCGTGCAGCCCGAGCCCGCCGTCGTTCCGCCCGAACCGGACTGGGCCGACATCGCGTCCACGACACCGCCCCGGCGTGGACCGTCACGACGTCAAATGGTCCTCGCGGGATCGGTCGCCGCCGGCCTGGTCGCTGTCGCGGGCATCGGACTGGCGCTCGGAAACGGTGGTGACAAGCGCGGCGCCGTCGAGAGCGGCGAGACCGCCGTCGCCGAAGTGACCGTCCCGCCCCGCACGCCGTCGAGGACCACCCCCGCGCCGACTCCGACGACGACACCGGCGCCTGCTTCGGCGGAAGCCACGACGGGTCAGACACCGAATTCGACCGCGGAGTCGCCGCAGGTTCCCCCCGCTCCGCCGGGCCCGCGCTTCCTCAACCTGCCCGACCCGATCCGCATCGAGGTCCCGCCGAACATCCAGCTGCCGCCGGGCATGGTCCGCTGATCCACGTCTGATCGACCGCGCGAGCCGCCCGTGGTTCGCCCGAATGCGCGCACCAGGGGTGGTCGTCACCGCCGGGTGACCGCTTCCCCGTTGGTTCCCTGATGTCACATCGAGGGTCACTAAGTGACCGGATGTGACATTAGGGAACTCGGGTGGGTGGTCAGCGGGCGTGGCGGCCTGCGGGTGCCCGGCGGTTGCTCGATTCGGCGCGCGGGGGCCGGGCGAGCGCCACGGCGATCGCCGTCGTCAGGGGCACCGACAGCGCCAGCGCGATCCCGCCGACCGCCGACCGCAGGATCTCGATCGCGACGGCGTCACCGGCGAGGACGTCGGTGATCGAACGGCCCGCCACAGAGAACAACAGCAGCAGTGGAAGCGCGCCGCCCGCGTACGCGAGGACGAGGGTGTAGACGGTGCTCGCGATGTGATCGCGGCCGACGCGCATCGCAGAGCCGAACACGGCCCTGCGGTTGGCGTCGGGATCGAGGTGCGCGAGTTCGAACGCCGACGACGCCTGGGTGATGGTGACGTCGTTGAGGACGCCGAGGGAACCGATGATGAAGCCGGCCAACAGCAATCCGGTGATCGACACGTGCCCGAGGTACGTCTGGACGTTGGTGTTCTGTTCCTCGGACAGTCCCGTGAGGTGGGTCAGCTCGATCGCCGCCCACGACAGGACAGCGGCGAGGACCATCGACGCGATGGTTCCGAGCAACGCCGAACTGGTGCGCAGGCTGACGCCGTGCGCCAGATAGAGGACCGCGTACAGGATCACCGCGCCGCCGACGAGCGCGACGGGTACGGCCGGCTTGCCGTCCAGCAGGGCGGGCAGCATGAATCCGACGAGCACTGCGAACGCGACCAGCAGGCCGAGCAGTGCGCGGACTCCACGCCATCGGGCGACGACGACGATGACGAGCACGAACAGTCCGACGACGGCGAGCAGCGACCAGCCCCGGGAGTAGTCCTCGAACGAGTACGCCGTCGCGCCGGTCGCGTCGGTCTGCCGTACGAGGCGGATCTTCTCGCCCGCCGCGAGGTCGGGTTGGCCCGGGCCGGGGCCGATCTCGAGGAGTGTCCGTGTCCCCTCGTTGGGTCCGGACTCGACGGCAATGACGCTGCGCTGGCACTCGTACGAATTGTTCGGTGGGGGAACGGGATTCCCGGTGAAGGATCGCCCGATCGACGGGCTTCCGCACGGGCCGAAACTCGATTCGACCACCGTGCCCGCCTCGGTGACGACGGCGCCGCCACCGGAAGTCTGGAACGGGAGGGGGATCTCGACGCTGTGCTTGCTGGGCCACAGTGCCACCAGGCCGACGAGCACGACGACGCCGATCGCTGTGAGGAGGCCGATCACCACGCGGGCGGCGGCGGGACCGACGGGAACCGGGCCGGTGTGACCGTGGCCGTGGCCGTGACTCATCGCGTCAACACCAGACGAAGCATGGAGTCACAGTACCGAGCGCAGAATTGTGAACCGAAACCCGAGATTCGGGAGGGATCGAGGGGTACCCCCCAGCGGGGTGGCGGGGTACAGG
>NZ_SCOY01000055.1:0-18546 GCF_005503035.1 Rhodococcus sp. Q | reverse complement strand
GTCGTGGCGGGGGCGGGGGCGGCCCGCACGCTGCGTAACCTGGACGGGTGCCGCGTATCGCTTACTTCGGACCGTCCGGGACCTTCACCGAGATGGCGCTCGCCCAATTCGAGTCGTCGGGTGTCCTTGCCGGAGCCGTGGAGCGGGTCGCCGCATCCAGCCCGCCCGCCGCCCTGGCGTTGGTCCGGGACGGCTCGGTGGACGGGGCCGTGGTCCCGATCGAGAGTTCCGTCGAGGGGCCGGTGCGGCCGACGCTCGACGCGCTCGCGGTGGGCGAGCGTCTGCAGATCATGGCCGAGACGGAGCTGGACGTCAGCTTCACGATCGTCGGCAGGCCGGGGACGACCCTCGGCGACGTCCGCACGATCCGCGCCTACCCGGTCGCCGAGGCCCAGGTGCGGGAGTGGATCGAAAGCACGCTGCCGGACGCCGCCGTCGAATCCGCATCCTCCAACGCCGGGGCCGCCGAGGACGTGGCAGCGGGACGCGCCGACGCCGGGGTGTCGACGGCACTGGCCGGCGAACGGCTCGGCCTGGTTGCGCTCGCGTCCGACGTCGCGGACTTCGCCGGTGCCCGAACACGATTCGTACTCGTCACCCGCCCTGCGCCGGTGCCACCCGCGACCGGATCGGACCGGACCTCCGTCGTCCTCCAGCTCAACCACGAGCCGGGCTCGCTCGTCAGCGCGATGTCCGAATTCGCCACCCGCGGAATCGACCTCACCCGCATCGAATCCCGTCCGACCCGTATCGAGTTCGGCACCTACCGCTTCTACCTGGATTGCACCGGGCACATCGAGGACTCCGCCGTAGCGGAGGCGCTCAAGGCGTTGCACCGCAAGCACACGGTCCGGTTCCTCGGATCCTGGCCTGCCGCGACGGACGGCGGCAAACGGCCTCCGTCGGACGACGAGGCGAACGACTGGTTGCAGCGCATCGTCGCGGGCGAGAACGAAGGGACGAACTGAGTTGGCGGGCAAGCTGATCCTGGTCCGGCACGGACAGACCGAGGCGAATGTCGCGAGGCGGTTGGACACCCGGCTGCCCGGTGCCCGGCTCACCGAGTTCGGTGAGGGACAGGCGAAGACGTTCGGATCGGCGCTGGCCGGACCCCTTCCCAAGGCAGTGGTGGCCTCGGAAGCGTTGCGGGCGAGGCAGACCGCGAGCTACATCGAACAGGCGTCCGGGATCGTCGTGCAGGTCCGTGAGGGCATCCACGAGGCGCAGGCCGGTGAGCTGGAGGACCGCTCCGACCGTGCCTCCCACGAGTTGTTCGCCTCGGTGTTCCATTCGTGGCACATCGGTGAGTTGGGTGCCCGGATTCCGGGCGGGGAGTCCGGCGAGAACGTGCTGGAGCGGTACCTGCCGGTGGTGGACTCCCTCCGTTCGCAGTATCTGGACGGCAGCGACGACGAAGGCGACGTGCTCGTGGTCAGCCACGGTGCGGCGATCCGGCTGGTCGCGGCGCACCTGACCGGTCTCGACGGGCGGTTCTCCGCCGACACGCACCTCGACAACACCCAGACGATCGAACTCGCCCCGACCGCGGCGGGCGGATGGGAGTGCGTGCGCTGGGGACTGGTGCTGCCGCCGTTCCGGGTTCCTGCGGTGGACGTCGTCGACGACCCGATGGGGTGATCGGGTTCCACCCGGCGGGCTGATCGGGTTTCACCCGGCGGGCTGATCGGGTTTCACCCGGCGGGCTGATCGGCCCGTACGCTGAGTTGGTGACAGGGACGGGGCGCATCGACGGGCGCACGCTGCGATATGCGGGGCGCCGGGACGAGCTGCTCGACGCGGTCACGGCCTACGTGATCGAGAACGGGGTGGCCGAGCTGTCGATGCGTCCGCTCGCGAAGTCGGTCGGAGTCTCGCACGCCTCGCTCCTGCATCACTTCGGGAGCAAGGAGAATC
This sequence comes from Rhodococcus sp. Q, assembly GCF_005503035.1. NCBI lineage: Bacteria > Bacillati > Actinomycetota > Actinomycetes > Mycobacteriales > Nocardiaceae > Rhodococcus > Rhodococcus sp. Q. Next base: position 16,632 of record NZ_SCOY01000055.1, on the reverse strand, counting down.
TGCTCGCCGAGGTGATCGAGCGGATGCGCGGCGAGTCGATCCCGGTCGAGCTGACAGCCGAAAACCTCGACAACCCAATGGAAATTCTCCGCACTTGGTGGCAGGTGCGGATGCAGCCGGCCCAGCTGTCGCGGTTCCGCGTCATGCTGGAGATCTATGTTCAGGCCGTCCTCAAGCCGGACCAGAATCCGCGTTTCCTCGACCGGTTCGTCGGGCAGTGGCTCACCGTTCTCGAGTCCGGACTGAGGGCCGCGGGCTGCCCCGACGCCGAGGTGTCGGCGCGGGCGACGCTGGTCCTCGCGCAGGTGCGGGGTCTGACGCTCGACCTGCTCGCCACCGGCGACCGGGACCGGGTGAACCGGGCGTTCGAGACGTACGTGGACGCGCTCGCGGTGACGGTCGCCGGCTGGTCGAGGCCCTCCTGACGATCAGGGCCGACGGGGCAGGAGCGCGGGGACGACGAAGGCCCTGAGTTTCTCGCGGACCCGCTCGAGGGCGTTGTCGTCGGTGCCGTACTGGCTGATGTACATGATCTCGAGCTCGGAGATCCATTCGGAGAGCATCCGCAGGTCGAGGTCGGCGCGGATGTTTCCCGCTGCCTGTTCGTCGGTGAGGATCGGGCCCCACAGCTCGCGGGTCAGCTCGATGGCGCGTCCCGACTCGCTGAGCACACGCTGCCCGCGAGTTCGTGGCCTGGTACAACGGCCACCCCGACCACGCTGCTCGCTCGTTCGACCTGACCGGCACGCGTGATGTCGTGGGCGGCAACGGCAACGTCGCGCGCATACTCGTGTCCGACGTGGAGACGTTGCTCCGTACCGACATCGCCGATCACCCACTGGCTGCGCTGGCGGACAGCCGGATCGAGGAGGTGGTGGTGCTCGGCCGCCGCGGTCCCGAACACGCGGCGTGCACCACCCCCGAACTGCTCGCGCTCAGGTCTCTGCCGGGCATCGACGTCCTCGTCGACGCCCCCGTGACGGCGGGCCCGGACGCCCCGGCCAAGCTGAGGATTCTGGCGGAGTACTCGCGGCGGGAGCCGACCCCGGGAACAGGCGCATCGTCCTGCGTTTCGGTGCCACCCCTCGGGAGGTGCTGGGGCAGGACCGCGCCGAGGCTCTCCTGGTCGCCGACGGGCACACCGCGGATCGCATCGAGTGCGGCCTGATCCTGCGGGCGGTCGGCTACCGCGGGCTGCCCGTCGCCGGGCATGAGCGCGTACGCCGCCGCGAAAGCGGGGCTGGTGGGCATGACCTGCTCGGGTAGGGCGGATCCCGTTCGCAACGTGGTTGCAACGCCGAGCCCCATAGTGTCGTGCATCACAACGGAGGCGTTCGCGCCTTCGATCGACACATGAACGGGTGGTGGCATGTCACTGAAGGAGATCCCACAGAACTCGGACACCGCCGCCCACCACGACGGCGCCGACTTCCACGACGAGGATCGCGCCTATCTCGAGAAGCGGACACTGCGTAAGGGGTCCGCGGGCTGGTTGCTCCTCGCCGGGCTGGGTATCAGCTACGTCATCTCCGGCGACTACGCGGGCTGGAACAACGGCCTCGCGGAGGGTGGATTCGGAGGGCTGCTCATCGCCGCCGTCGTCATCGCAGGCATGTATCTCGCGATGGTGCTCGGTATGGCCGAGCTGTCGTCCGCGTTGCCCGCCGCGGGCGGTGGGTACACGTTCGCTCGTCGGGCGCTCGGTCCGTGGGGTGGGTTCGCAACCGGCACAGCGATTCTCATCGAGTACTCCATCGCGCCTGCGGCGATCGCGACCTTCATCGGCGGATACGTCGAGTCGCTGAACCTGTTCGGCATCACCGACGGGTGGTGGGTGTATCTCGCCGTCTACGCCCTCTTCATCGGAATCCACCTGACCGGTGCGGGCGAGGCGCTCAAGGCGATGTTCGTCATCACCGCGATCGCGCTGGTCGGGCTGGTGGTCTTCGCGATCTCCGCGATCGGGCTGTTCGACTCGGGCAATCTCACGGACATCGCTCCCACCGACGCGGTCGGGGCATCGGAATTCCTGCCGTTCGGTTTGTTCGGAATCTGGGCCGCGGTCCCGTTCGCGATCTGGTTCTTCCTGGCCGTCGAGGGAGTCCCGCTCGCCGCGGAGGAAGCGCGGGAACCGGAGAAGAACGTGCCGCGCGGAATCATCATCAGCATGCTGGTGCTGCTGGTCACCGGCGCGACGGTGCTGTTCCTCGCCACCGGGGCGCTGGGCGCCGAGGCGCTGTCGACGTCCGGGAACCCGCTCGTCGAGGCACTCGGGGACGGTACGGCCGCGAAGGTCGTCAACTACATCGGGCTGGCCGGGCTCGTCGCCAGCTTCTTCTCGATCATGTACGCCTACTCCCGGCAGACGTTCGCGCTGTCTCGTGCGGGATACCTGCCGAAGAACCTGTCGATCACGAACTCGAGGAAGGCGCCCACCCTCGCGCTGATCGTTCCCGGCGCCATCGGCTTCGTCCTCTCGCTCACCGGTGAGGGTGCGATGCTGCTGAACATGGCCGTGTTCGGAGCGGCGGTCAGTTACGTCCTGATGATGGTGAGCCACATCGTGCTGCGGCGCCGCGAGCCCGGGATGCACCGGCCGTACCGGACGCCCGGTGGAATCGTCACCACGTCGTTCGCCCTGGTGGTCGCGGCTGTCGCGGTGGTCGCGACGTTCCTGGTGGATCCGGTCGCCGCCCTGTGGACGCTCGGCGCGTTCGCCGCGTTCATGGCCTACTTCGGCCTCTACAGTCGACATCATCTCGTTGCGAACTCTCCCGACGAAGAGTTCGCGGCCCTCGCGGCGGCGGAGGATGAACTGGAATGACGACCTTCACCCAACAGGTGGCCGGGGTCGGCCACACCTTCCACGGACTCGTCGACCTGATGGCCAAGGCGACGCCGCTACGCAGCGGCGACGAGCTCGCCGGATGCGCGGCCGGGTCGGACGCCGAGCGGGCGGCCGCGCAGTGGGCGCTCGCCGAGGTCCCGCTCGCGACCTTCCTCGAGGACCTGCTGGTCCCGTACGAGAACGACGAGGTGACGCGGCTGATCATCGACACCCACGACCGGGTCGCGTTCGCGGAGATCTCCCACCTGACGGTCGGCGGACTGCGGGACTGGCTGCTGGCCACCGCGGCGGGGTCGGACGCGGCCGAGGTGCTGCGCCGGGTCGCGCCGGGATTGACGCCGGAGATGGTCGCGGCGGTCAGCAAGATCATGCGCAACCAGGATCTGATCACCGTTGCGCGCGCCGTGGAGGTGACCGCGGCGTTCCGGACGACGCTCGGGCTGCCCGGACGGCTCGGTACCCGGCTGCAGCCGAACCACCCGACCGACGACCCGCGCGGGATCGCGGCGGCGACGCTGGACGGGCTGCTGCTCGGGTGCGGGGACGCGGTGATCGGGATCAACCCGGCGACGGATTCACCGCACGCCACGGCGGATCTGTTGCACCTGCTCGACGAGATCCGGCAGCGCTTCGACATACCCGCGCAGTCGTGTGTGCTCTCGCACGTGACGACGACGATGGGCCTGATCGAGCAGGGCGCACCGGTCGACCTGGTGTTCCAGTCCATTGCCGGCACCGAGGGCGCCAACTCGTCCTTCGGCGTGGACGTCGCACTGCTGCGGGAGGCGAACGCGGCGGGACGGTCCCTGCGCCGCGGTACCGTCGGCGACAACGTCATGTACCTCGAGACGGGACAGGGGTCCGCGCTCAGCGCCGGAGCGCACCTCGGTACCGGGGGTCGTCCCGTCGATCAGCAGACCCTCGAGACCCGCGCCTACGCCGTCGCGCGTGACCTCGAACCGCTGCTGGTCAACACCGTGGTCGGGTTCATCGGGCCGGAATACCTCTACGACGGCAAGCAGATCATTCGGGCCGGGCTCGAGGACCACTTCTGCGGCAAACTCCTCGGGCTGCCGATGGGCGTCGACGTCTGCTACACGAACCACGCCGAGGCCGACCAGGACGACATGGACACGTTGCTCACCCTGCTCGGAGTGGCGGGCGCCGCCTTCGTGATCACGGTGCCCGGCGCGGACGACGTGATGCTCGGCTACCAGAGCCTGTCGTTTCACGACGCCCTCTATGCCCGGCAGGTCCTGGGATTGCGTCCGGCGCCCGAGTTCGAGAACTGGCTGCAACGACTCGGCCTGATGGACGAGGGCGGCCGCGTGCTGCCGGTGGATGCGGCGACCTCGCCGCTGCGCGCGCTGACGGGGGTGAAGTGACGTGGACGATCCTGCCCTGCAGAGCTTCTGGGACGACCTGCGCAGCACGACGCAGGCGCGGATCGGGCTGGGCCGCTCCGGTGACGCGTTGCCGACGGCACGGGTACTCGAGTTCCGGGCCGCTCATGCCGCCGCGCGCGACGCCGTCCACGATCCCCTCGACACGGGGTCGCTGGTCGACCGGGTCGAGTCCGTCGGGCTGGGACGGCCCCCCGTCGTCACGAGTCGGGCGGCGGACCGCGGTGAGTATCTGCGCCGCCCGGATCTCGGACGGGAACCGGCCGATCTGTCGGCGGTTCCGGCGACGAGCGCAGACATCGGAGTCGTTCTCGCAGACGGGTTGTCGCCGCGCGCGATCACAGATCACGGGGTGCAGCTGCTGACGGCCCTGGTCGCGGAGTTCGACGGCCGCTACAGCATCGCGCCACCGGTGATCGCGACACAGGCCCGGGTGGCACTCGGCGATCACATCGCCGCAGCCCTCGGGGTCCGCACGGTGCTGGTCCTGATCGGGGAGCGCCCGGGATTGTCGGTGGCGGACAGCGTGGGTGTCTACCTCACCCACCGGCCGGCTCCGGGACGCACCGACGCCGACCGGAACTGTGTGTCGAACATCCACCCACCCGACGGGCTCGCGTACACCGTCGCCGCGCGGGTGGTGTCCGGCCTCGTCGCCGGTGCCCGACAATTGGGGCGCTCGGGGGTCGATCTCAAGGACACCTCCCGCGCCGACGCCGTCACCGACGGGCGCGTCGCCCGGGTGATCGATTCGACTGCAGGGTGATTCGGCCGAGGACCGACGTCGGGTCGGATCACGTCGACGCGGTGACGTCCGCCTCGGCGCGGTAGTTTCCGGGCCACGCCTTCCCGAGGGTGAGGCCACCGTCGACGACGATGTTCTGCCCGGTCACGAAGGACGCGTCGTCGGAGACCAGGTAGGCGATGGCGCCGGCGATGTCCTCGCCCTCGCCGGCGCGGGGGATCGGCTGGAACGACGCCAACCCCTTGCGGACGTGGTCGACACTCGCGTCCAGGGCGTCTCCCTTGGAGACCGGCGCCGTGTTCCGTGATCCGGGTGGCCACGCCACCGGGGGTGACGGAGTTGGCGTAGATCAACCTGCGGATCGTGGTGTCGGAAACCAAGGCGTCCGCCTCGGCGCGGTGACCGTGCCGGGCCGCTGACCCGCCCGCCCGACAGGCGCCGCTCGCGGGCGAGTAGACGCGGCAGATCTGCGCCGAGTTGCTCGGCATGGACGACACCGAGATCGACGCGCCGGTGCGATCCGGCGTCCTGCAGACACCGGCGACGGACCCCGCACTGAGGTCGGCGGTCACCGCCGGTTAGGAGTGCGTGTAGTCGGTGATCAAGCTGTGACCTGCATGTATTCGGGTTCGGGGTGCTGTCGTCGGGTGTACGGTGATTCGGGGGTTGGACAACCGAAAGGTGCTCGTGATGAGCGGCCGCATTCGGAGCGTGACCACTGTGATGCTGACGCTTGTCGGCGCGGCGTTCGTCGTCGCACCGCCGCAGGCTCACGGCTTTGCGGAGGACATCTGCTACACCCCGGGTGGTGCGCCGCCGCACAATTGCGCACCCCTGCCGCCACCCTGTCCGGTCGACGACCCGAACGGACCGCTGTGTGGTCTCGAGGCGTTCGTCCGGTACGGCTACACCCTCACGCAACCGCTCGGCGGGCGCAGCCTGGTCCACTCCGACTCCTCCTACATCATCGCGAGGTCCGTCGGGTTCTCGGAGCAGGACGCGTACTGGATCGGGGCGTACGACGAGGCCACCGATCTCGGGACGTTCGTACCCCGTGACGTCCGGGGTGCCCCGGTGCCGGATGCCGCCGCGCTGACGACCGCGGACATCAGCGGCCTCGTCCGCACGCATTTCGCCACTGGTGGCTTCCTGTTCCACTTCCTGCCGACGATGCGCGGTCCCGCCGACCCGCAACCGGACGGCCTGCGGCCGGATGTGAACGACCCGAACAGCGAGGTCATGCTGACGCACGTCCGACGGTGGGCGATGGCCGGTCCGGGTAGCGATGCTCCGCTGTGCACGGGAGGTTTCACAAATCCGTCGGCACACGGCGACTATGCCACTGGTGCGACGTGCTACGACGAACCCGCGCCCGCGACGATCAATGGCACGTACAGCGTCGTGAGTCCGATCGCGATTCCGTTCACCAACATGACTGGACAGCAAGTTATTTCGGATGGGGTGACGTCATCGCAGTTCGACTCCTGGGTCGGCGCCGCGTCCTGGAACGCGCGGATCGGCATTTACCTCCACGCCCTCGCCGACCGGATCTCGCACCATGTCTGCACGGACGCGGGCACGGTCACGGCTCCGACGCCGGAGAGTCCGGAGTTCCGGATTGACCTGAACACGCCGACGTGCGACCAGGGACCGCATGCCGTCCGGCACGAGTACGAGACCGGAGTCGGGTTTGCCGATGTTGCTGCCGAGGATCACACCACGGAGGCGACGCTGTCGATGGTGTACGACGAGCTCACCGAATTTGCTCGTATCCGAGGAACTCTCGATGCAAATGCCCTCGCGCCGGATGCCAAATCCGCGCTGATCCAGGACGGGCTGCTCCCCGCCCTGCAGAACCGGAACCCGGTCGAGCGGATGGCTGCGGTCACCGCGGTCGGGTGTCGTTTCGGTGTTCCGCCCTTCCCGGGAAGTCCTGCCTGTCGAGGGTGACCCGGCGGGGACCTACGCGGTCGGCCGCCGTCATCCTGGACGATGCAGATCTGAGCCACAGGCTGGTGCGGGCGGTTTCTGCGGCACGCCGACCCGAGTCCTGTTCGCCCGCAGCCGGAACAATGAGCTGAGCGAGGCGTCAAACCTGTCCTTCGGCTCACTGCTGATCGGCAATCCGGAGGAGCCGACGAACTTCCTCGTCCACTCCTCGTGACTCGTCGAGCAGGTGATTGTCGAGGACGGCGCAACGGTGGGGCTCGGTGGTGGCAGGCCGGGTGGACCAGGGTGTCATCGTGGCACCCACCGTGGTCGGCGGCATGCGCGACGACCTACGGATCCCCCAGGGGGGCGGTGCTCCGTCACCGATCACCGATCACCGATCGCCAGTCAGAGGCGAGGCGATGGTCGCCACCGTGAACGACTCCGGGGCGCTCCGACGTCGTTAGTTCCGGAGCGTCGCCTCCGGTCGTTGTGCTGCTATTTTGGGTTGGTCGCACGCGTGGACGTGCGCGGGAGTCGAGGCGGGAACAGTGAACAGCACCGAGGGAGTCGGGTCGACAGGCATCGGTTCCGGCGCGGCCGCGGGCGCGAACGTGACGACCACGATCGTCCGCCGGATTCGGCCAGGGCGGGACGACGAGTTCACCGACTGGATCCAGAGCGGTCTCGGTCTCGCCCGAATCTTCCCCGGGTTCCTCGGCGGCGGATGGCTCAAGGAGAGCAGCACCTCGGACGTGTGCGTCATCGTTCTCCGTTTCGAAACCCAGGTCTCCCTGGACAACTGGCTTCGATCGGCCCTCCGTGGGGGTTGGCTGCGCACCGGCGAGAATCTCGCGGAGGAACTGCCGAACGACCGAGTGACGACAGCGGTCGACCTGTTCGAACGACCCTGACCCGTCGGGTCGTCCTGGGTCGCCTCGTCCGAGGCGGTAGAGCAGGGGCCGTCAGCCTCCGTGAGGACGGCGTTCCGCTGTTCGTCGCCAGACGCAGGTGCTCCGGTGAGTCGCGATGCGCGGACCAGCACCCAGATCGCCGAACGGCAAACGCTCCAGAATGACCGCCCTCGACGAGTAGCGTTACATCGCAGAGTGATTCGCAAAGTCGCGATGAAAGCGACGGCGGGGGAGTCGTGAGCGACGATCGACTGCACTCGAGGGAACGGTCCTTCGCGATCGCGATGGCGGCGCCGTGGTTCGCCTGCATCGCCCCGACCGGCTGAACGCATTCGTCAATGAGATGTGCGAATCCCTGATCGCTGACGAGTGTGGCGCCGATGACGGAGTCCGTGCCGTAGTCGCGACTGGAACTGGACAGGACTCCTGCGCGAGAGCGGATCTCGGTAGGCTGCCGGATCTGCTCGGCAACTCCGGAGCAGTTGTAGTACGCAGGTGAGCCGATCGTGCATCAACGGAGGTGGAGTTCGGCCCACCGTCCATCGCTCGTGGTTCTGGGCATTCGACGCTGAATGCGGCCGCCGGATTCGGTGCTTGACCAGCACTGACGGGGCATGAATGGTTGTGACGACCGCCACGGTGGATTCGCGGTCTCAACCCCCTAGCGATCGCTAGGTAACCGTGAGATGCTCTAACTACCTGCCTGCTGTTCAAGGAGAGAATCACATGGCCCTGCCCTCGATCCTGAAGGACCGGCTGCGGCTGCCCGTCGTGGCGTCGCCGATGTTCATCGTGTCCGGACCCGACCTCGTCATCGCCCAGTGCACGGCCGGCATCGTCGGCTCGTTCCCGACGCTGAACGCGCGCCCGCAGGCGCAACTGCGCGAATGGCTGACGCAGATCACCGAGGCGTTGGCCAAGTACGACGCCAACAACCCCGACACGCCGTCGGCCCCTTTCGCGGTCAACCTGATCGTGCACAAGTCCAACGACCGGCTCGAGGAGGACCTCGCGACCGTCGTCGAGTTCCAGGTGCCGATCGTCATCACCTCCCTCGGAGCGCGCGAGGACGTCAACGCGGCCATCCACTCGTACGGTGGCATCGTCCTGCACGACATCATCAACGACCGGTTCGCCCGCAAGGCGATCGAGAAGGGTGCCGACGGCCTCATCGCCGTGTCCGCGGGCGCCGGAGGGCACGCAGGAACGCAGTCGCCGTTCGCGCTGGTCCAGGAGATCCGCGAATGGTTCGACGGGCCGGTGCTGCTGTCCGGCTCCATCGCGCACGGCCGCTCCATCCTCGCCGCGCAGGCCGCGGGCGCGGACCTCGCCTACATCGGATCGGCGTTCATCGCCACCGAGGAGGCGAACGCCGCCGACGGCTACAAGAAGATGGTCGTCGACTCGAAGGCCGGCGACATCGTGTACTCCAACCTGTTCACCGGAGTCCACGGAAACTACCTGCGCGGCAGCATCACCGCCGCCGGTCTCGACGCCGACAACCTCCCCGTCTCGGACCCGACCGCGATGGACTTTGGCACCGCCGACGGCGGCGACACGGCGGGCAAGGGACGCGAAGCGAAGGCGTGGCGCGACATCTGGGGCGCAGGCCACGGCGTCGGCGCAGTCGACGCGGTGGTGCCCGCTTCGGAACTCGTCGAGCGCCTGACGTCCGAGTACGCCGCCGCGAAGGTCGCCCTGGCCGCCCTCTAGTTGTTCGGTGCCCGCGCGCCTTCTTCCTGAATGGCCCATTCATTCGGTCTGACCGAATGAATGGGCCATTCAGGAAGTAACGCAGGGGTCAGAAGATCGAGTATCCGTCCACCGTGCTCCGCGAGGTCCGCGGCGGCGTCACGCAGCCGCTCCGGCGATCGGCCCCATACTGCGACGTCCGCGCCCGCCTTGGCGAGCCCGCGTGCCATGCCGAGGCCGATGCCCGCGGATCCGCCCGTCACCAGAGCGCGCTTTCCGTTCAGATCGAACACGTTGTCCTCCTTCGGAAACGAGTGAGGGGAACCCGGAGGCCGATCGACCGGCCCCGGATTCCCCTCACTCGCGAGAGTGGATTGCGAACTACTTGAACTCGGCGGCGATGTCGCGGCCGATGATCTCCTTCATGACCTCGGTGGTGCCGCCGTAGATCGTCTGGATGCGAGTGTCGACGTAGGCGCGACCGATCGGGTACTCCATCATGAAGCCGTAACCGCCGTGCACCTGGACGCCGCGGTCGACGACGCGCTTCTGCAGCTCGGTGGCCCACCACTTCGCCTTCGACGCGTCGACAGCCGTCAGCTCACCCGCATTGAGGGCGATGACGCAGCGGTCGATGTGCGACTCGGTGATCTCGATCTCGGTGAGCATCTCGGCGAGCACGAAACGGGTGTTCTGCAGATCGCCGATCGGCTTGCCGAACGCCTGACGCTCGAACGCGTAGTTCTTCGTCCACTCGTACGCGGCGCGGGCAGCGGTGACGGCGCCGACGGCGATGCCGATGCGCTCGAGCGGCAGGTTCTCCATCAGGTGGATGAACCCGCGGCCCTCGGTGCCGAGGAGGTTCTCCGCGGGCACGCGAACGTTCTCGAAGACCAGTTCGGCGGTGTCCTGCGCGGCGAGCCCGACCTTGTGCAGCTTGCGTCCACGGCTGAACCCGGGAGTGTCGCGCTCGACGACGATCAGCGAGAAGCCCTTCGAGCCGGCGCCGGGATCGGTGCGGCACACGACGATGACGAGATCGGAGTGGATCCCGTTGGTGATGAACGTCTTCTGGCCGTTGACGACCCACTCGTCGCCGTCGCGGACGGCGGTGGTCTTGACGCCCTGCAGGTCCGATCCGGCGCCCGGCTCGGTCATCGCGATCGCGCCGATGTGCTCACCGGTGGCCATCTTCGGCAGCCAGCGATCCTTCTGCTCCGCGGTACCGAGGTGAATGATGTACGGGATCGCGATGTCGTCCTGCAGCGCCAGGCTGCCACCGAACGCGGTGGTGCCGGTGCGGGCGATCTCCTCGGAGACGACCTGCCGGAAGCGGTAGTCGGTGACGCCCGAACCGCCGAACTCCTCGGGGACACCGAGCCCGAGGACGCCTGCCTTGCCTGCGGCGACGTAGGACGCACGGTCGATCAGGCGGTCTTCCTCCCACTGAAGGAAGTGGGGCTCGACCTCGCGGGCGAGGAACTCGCGGACGGTTCCGCGGTAGTCCTCGTGATCGGATTCGAAGTGCCTGCGCTGCATTGTTTTCACTCCTTGTGGACGGTTCTCACGGGTGGTCGGGTGACTCCTGGCACCCGACCACGCGGAGGGCGATGGCGGTGTAGCTGGCGGCGACCTGGTCGGGGGTCAACGGCCCGTCCAACTGGAACCAGCGCGCGATGGACTGGCCCATGCCGAGCAGGGCGCGGACCGTTTCGGGAATGTCGTCGACGACGAACACACCCCGGTCGACCCCGTCGGACACGAGATCGAGCAGCATCAGCTCGATCTCCTTGCGGACGGCGGCGTAGTTCCGGCGATTCTCCGGCGACAGGTGCCGCACCTCGGAGTCGAGGGCGGACGGGCGGGCGCGGTGCGTCATGTTCAGCACCACGGCCTCGTAGAAATACGAGAAACGCAGGACCGGATCGTCGCCGCCCTCTGTGACCGCGGCCCGGCAGCGGTCGATGAGGTTGCGCACCGCCGACTCGAGAAGCGCCACGAGCATCGCTTCCTTGTTCTCGTGGTGGTAGTACAGGGCGGGTACCGTCACCCCGACCCGGCGAGCCAGGTCGCGGACGGTGGTGCCGTGAAAACCGTTCTCGTGGAAAGCGTCCAGTGCGTTACCGAGGATGGGGCCGAGCTGCATCGGCTCGAACTCCCGCCACGTCGTGGTGGTCTGCGGCTGTACAGTCATCGGCCCCTCCTCGGTTCTGGCGTGCGTCAGCGAGGTGCCATGCGGATGGCGCCGTCGAGACGGATGGTCTCGCCGTTGAGCATCGGGTTCGACACGATGTGCGCGGCCAGAGCGCCGTACTCCGACGGATCACCGAGACGCGACGGGTGCGGAACCTGTCCGCCGAGGGACTTCTGGGCCTCCTCGGGGAGCGAACCCAGCAGCGGCGTCTTGAACAGGCCGGGTGCGATGGTGACGACGCGGATCAGCAGCGACGCGAGGTCGCGGGCGATCGGCAGGGTCATACCGACGACGCCGCCCTTGGACGCGGAGTACGCGGCCTGACCGATCTGGCCGTCGAACGCGGCGACGGAGGCGGTGTTGATGATGACGCCGCGCTCGCCGTCGACGGGCTCGGTCTTCGCGATCCGCTCGGCGGCGAGGCGGAGCACGTTGAAGGTGCCGAACAGGTTGACGTCGACGATCTTCTTGAACGCGTCGAGCGGGAACGCGCCCTGCTTGCCGACGGTCTTGATGGCGTTGCCGATGCCGGCGCAGTTCACGGCGACACGCAGCGGGCCGAGGGACTCGGCGACGTCGAGGGCAGCGGTGACCGCGGCCTCGTCGGTGACGTCGGCCGCGACGAAGCGGACGCGGTCGCCGAGTTCCTTCGCGACGGTTTCACCGTTGGAGGACGCCAGGTCGATGATGACGACCTGCGCGCCGTCCGCGAGGAGTGCCTTGGTGGTGGCGAGGCCGAGGCCCGATGCGCCACCGGTGACAACAGCGACGCTGTCGTTGACGATCATGAGCTGCCTTTCGAGATGTGGTGGGGGTCAGAGACGTTCGATGATGGTGGCGTTGGCCATGCCGGCGCCCTCACACATCGTCTGCAGGCCGTAGCGTCCGCCGGTCGCTTCGAGCTGGTTGACGAGGGTGGTGAGCAGACGGGTGCCCGACGAACCGAGTGCGTGGCCGAGGGCGATGGCGCCGCCACGCGGATTCAGCTTCGCGGGATCCGCGTTGAACTCGTGCGCCCAGGCCAGCGGCACGGGCGCGAACGCCTCGTTGACCTCGTACGCGTCGATGTCGTCGATGCTCAGGCCTGCGCGAGCCAGCACCTTGTGGGTGGCCGGGATCGGGGCGGTGAGCATGAAGACCGGGTCGTCGCCGGCGACGGAGAACGAGTGGAAGCGGGCGCGCGGGGTCAGCCCCAGCTTGGTCGCGGCCTCCTCGCTCATGATCAGCACTGCGGACGCACCGTCGGTCAGCGGCGACGAGTTGCCGGGCGTGATGTTCCAGCCGGCCTCCGGGAACCGCGCGGCGTACTCGTCCGTGCGGAACGACGGACGCAGGCCGGCGAGGCCCTCGGCGGTGGTGGTGGCGCGGACCGTCTCGTCGAGGAGGTGCGTGACCGTCTCGCCCGCCGCATTCGTCACCTCGATCGGAACGATTTCCTTGTCGAAGGCGCCCGCGGCGATCGCGGCGGCCGCACGCTGGTGCGACTGCGCGGAGTACGCGTCGAGGGTGTCGCGGTCGAGCTTCCACTTCGCGGAGATCAGCTCGGCGGAGATGCCCTGGTTGACCAGGCCCTCGGGGTAGCGCGCACGGATGCCGGGACCGTGGGTGTCCTTGCCCATGGACGCGGTGCCCATCGGGATGCGGCTCATCGACTCGACGCCACACGCGATGACGATGTCGTAGGCGCCGGCCATGATGCCCTGCGCTGCGAAGTGCGCGGCCTGCTGGCTCGAACCGCACTGGCGGTCGATCGTGGTGGCGGGCACCGAGTCCGGGAAGCCCGCCGCGAGCAGCGCGGTGCGGGAGATGTTGAGTGACTGCTCGCCGACCTGGGCGACACAGCCGCCGATCACGTCGTCGACCTGTGCGGGATCGAGGTTGTTCCGCTCGACGATCGAGCGCAGGACGGTGGCGAGGAGCTCGACCGGGTGGGTACCGGACAGCGCGCCGCCCATCTTGCCCTTGCCGGACGCGAGGCGGACGGCGTCGACGATGACTGCGTTCGTCATGACGGTGTTCCTTTCGTGGTGGGTTTGTGACGGCCCGGCGCCCCGGAGGGGTTCGACAGAGCGCCGGACCGAGATCGGGTGGCGGCCTCGCCAGGAGGTGCTATTTGCCCTGCCAGACGGGCGCGCGCTTCTCGGCGAATGCCCGGGGGCCTTCCTGGGCGTCGGCGCTGGTGAAAACGACCTGCAAGGCCTTGAGGTTGGCCTCCCACACACCGGGCTCCCAGTCGGGTCCGAGTGCGGTGCGGTGGATCATCGCCTTCGACTCGCGCACCGAGAGGGGTGCGTTGACGGCGATCTTCTCGGCCAGTTCGAGCGCGACGTCGAGCGCGGTCCCGGCGGGCGCGACGCGGTTGACCAGGCCCAGCTCCTTGCCCTGCGCGGCAGTGATCGGCTCACCGGTCAGTGCCAGCTCGAGCGCGACCTTCTTCGGGATCTGCTGCTGCAGGCGGATGACGCCACCCGCGGCCGCGAACAGGCCGCGCTTGACCTCGGGCAGGCCGAGCTGGGCGTTCTCGTCGACGACGGCGAGGTCACTGGCAAGGACGAGTTCGGTGCCGCCGCCGAGGGCGAAGCCGTTGACCGCGGCGATCGTCGGCTTGCTCACCCAGTGCTGGACGAAGCCGGCGAAGCCCCATTCGGGGTGGCCCTCGGCCTCGAGGGACTGGCCGGAGCCCAGAGCCTTGAGGTCGGCGCCCGCACAGAACGCGCGGCCGGAGCCCGTGATGACGATGACCCGCACCTCGTTGTCGCCCTCGGCCTGCTCGAGGAAGTTGCCGACGGCGGTGGACAGTGCGCCGTTGACCGCGTTCATCGCGCGCGGACGGTTCAGGGTGATGAGTGCGACGTTGCCGCGGCGCTCGTACAGCGCAGCGGGCTCGGGTGCGGTGGTCGACTCGTCGGCCATGACTGCTCCTCGGATCGGTGTGTGATCGATTACTGAACGCTCGCTAAGATGGTTACCACGCGGTGGCGGACGGCGTCAATGGGCGACGTTAGCTAGCGCCCGTTCAGTTCGGTCTGGTACTGATGAATTCGGCCGTGACCGCGGTCGAGACGAGCGATGTGGGAGTGAGCCGACATGCGCGCAGTGCAGGTGGTCGAAGCGATCGGACCCGACGGGGTGCGGGCCGTCGACCTACCGGAACCGGACCCGACCGGACAGGTCGTCGTCGACCTGGACGCCGCCGGCGTCTCCTTCCCCGACTTCCTGCAGACGTCGGGCGGATACCAGGTGGTCCGCCCCACCCCGTTCGTCCCGGGCGTCGAGGGTGCGGGCATCGTCCGGGAAGCGCCCGGCGACAGCGGATTCCGCGCAGGCGACCGCGTCGTGGTCCTCGCGTTCGGCGGGGCGTGGCAGCGCACCGTCGCGGTGCACCCGAGCACCGTGTTCGCCCTGCCCGACGCCGTCACCCTCACCGCGGGCGCCGGGTTCCTCATGAACTACCTCACCGCCCACTTCGCGCTCACCGAACGCGCCCGGACCCGCGCCGGGGAAACCGTCCTCGTGCACGGCGCCGCGGGCGGACTCGGGACTGCGTGCCTGCAGGTCGCGGCCGCGCTCGGGCTCGACACGATCGCGGTCGTCAGCACCGAGGACAAGGCCGCGGTGGCGAAAGCCAACCGTGCCACGCACACCGTCCTCGCCGACGGATTCAAGGACGCCGTCGCCGAACTCACCGGCGGCCGCGGTGTCGACATCGTCCTCGACCCCGTCGGCGGCGACCGGTTCCTCGACAGCTTGCGCAGTCTCGCCGCGAACGGCAGGCACGTGGTGCTCGGGTTCACCGGCGGTGAGATCCCCACGGTCAAGGTGAATCGTCTTCTGCTGAAGAACATCTCGGTGGTCGGCGCAGGGTGGGGCGAGTACGTCCGCGAGGACTTCGGCTACCCGGCCCGCCAGTGGGCCGAACTCGAACCGTTGCTGGCATCCGGCGCGCTGCAGGTCGCGGAACCGACCCTGTTCCCGCTCGAGCGCGCGGGCGACGCACTCAAGAGCCTCGAATCACGCAGCGCCACCGGCAAAGTCGCGCTGTCCCTGACGACGTAGAGAGAAGGGCAACCATGAGCACCGACACCCCCGAGGTTCTGGTCGACCTGGCCGACGGAATCCTCCGAATCAGCCTCAACCGCCCGAAGTCGATGAACGCGGTGACCACCGAGGTGCTCGACGCCGTCGCCGACGCCCTCGACAAGCACGCCGACGATCGTTCGGTCCAGGCCGTCCTCCTCACCGGCACCGGCAAGGCGTTCTGCACCGGCGCCGACCTCGCCGCGAGCAAGGACAAGATCGGGGGACCCGGCCCCGCCGACGCCTCCACCATCGACGCCGCCAACCGCGCGGCCGCCGCCCTGCGCGCCTTCCCGAGGCCCGTTGTCGCCGCCGTCAACGGGCCCGCCGCCGGTGTCGGTGTCTCGCTCGCGCTGGCCGCGGACCTCACCGTGGCAACGGATTCGAGCTACCTGCTCCTCGCGTTCACGCGGATCGGCCTCATGCCGGACGGCGGCGCCACCGCCCTCGTCGCCGCGTCCATCGGCCGCGCCCGTGCGCTGAAGATGGCGCTGCTCGCCGAGCGGCTTCCCGCCGCGGACGCACTCGACGCGGGCCTGATCGCCGAGGTCTACCCGGACGCAACGTTCGCCGACGACGTCGAGGCCCTGCTGCAGCGTTTCGTCCACGGACCCTCGGAAGCGTTCGCGGCCACCAAGTCCGCCATCAACGACGCGACCCTCGGACAGCTCGACCCGGCCTTCGAGCGTGAGCGCGCCGGGCAGCTCGACCTGCTCGTGTCGCCCGACTTCATCGAGGGTGTCGACGCGTTCCTCGCCAAGCGTCCGGCGGTGTTCGGGCGCTGACGTCGGGATCGGGCGCGCGGCGGGACCGGGTAGCTGATCCAGAAG
>NZ_SCOY01000054.1:0-18771 GCF_005503035.1 Rhodococcus sp. Q | reverse complement strand
ACTCAGGCCCTCCTGCCCACCCCCCTCCTGGGCAGGGGGGCCGCCACCGACATCCAGTCGGCGCCGTGCTCGCCCTCGACGCCAGTCCCCGATGCAGATTCACGGCCGACTCCGCACCGGTGGCGACAATCATTCCCGGCACAATCAATTCGAAAGCAACGCTAAAAGCATTCGGATAATCTGCACATTCTTCTGTGGACCACGCAGTGGTGCGATAGCGTCCACGACTCAGCAGTCGATTCCGACTGTCAACCCGAACGCGACCACCTAGGAGAATGATAATGAATCGCCGCTTTGCCGCGAATCTGATGATTGCCACCGCGGGAATTCTGATGTTGCCCGCAGCCGGCGTCGCCTCGGCGGATACGCAGACCGGAACCGGCTCCGTCTTTTGTGACGAAGCCGGTGAAAGCCAGAACGAGAACGGCATGTCCTGCGCCAACTCGAATGTCAACGGGGTGGTGGACAACGGCCCCAGCATCTTTGGCGTCGATCTCGCCGACCTCGCGTCGCTGATCGAGTCGATCACGAAGGGCTGAGTGCGGCAGGCGCTGCGATTCACTCACCCGGCGCGGGGGCGGATTCGCAAGATCTGCGCCCGCGCCGCGGCGCCGCATCGGAGCCAGAGCAAAAATGGAAATGAAATGAAGGGACGCTGCGAATCGGCTGCGATGCACATTTTCGACAATGGCCGATCCTTTCAGATGAATCACCGATAGTCGGGCAAGCGTCTTTTTTGCATCACCGGAATCTCGTCGATACCCGCGCTGGACACCGTCGCGGCGAAGTGCCTGCGGAGCCAGGGGCGGGTGCGCGTGCACCCGGCGTCAATCAGTTAACCAATTCGCGCCTCGTTCCCCATCGCACGTGGTAGAACACGTTGCAGAACTGCGGGCCGACTGCTGGAGGTACCGCGACGCCGCCGGCCGTGTGGCCGCTTGCCCACCGAAGGATCTCGATGCACTGGTACACCGGAAACACCGTCTACGACACGGTCCTGACGGCCGCATTCGCGTTCACCGCATTCGTGATCATCGGCGGCTTCTTCGCGCAGAGTTCCTACGGCCGCTTCTCCTCCACGAACCTCGGATTCAACCTCAACCCCAAGCTGGGCTGGTGGTTGATGGAGATCCCGGCGACGGTGGTGTTCCTCGGCTTCTACCTCGCCGGACCGAACCGGTTCGAGCCCGCGTCCCTGGCGCTCGCCGGAATCTGGCTGCTGCACTACGCGAACCGCGGCTGGTACTTCCCCCTCGCGATCCGCCAGGTCCCCGGCAAACGCAGCACCTTCAACGTCTCGGTGATCGTGATGGGCATGCTGGTCACGTCCATGCACGGCTACCTCAACGGCGCCATGTTCAGCAACGACTACTTCGGCAGGTACACCACCGAATGGCTGACGGATCCGCGCTTCCTCGTCGGGCTCGCGATCTACCTGTTCGGTTTCGCACTGTTGCTCAGCTCCGAATCGATCGTGCGGAACCTGCGCGACAAGAAGAACCCCGGCGCTGCCGAGTACCGCGTCCCGTTCGGCGGCGGGTTCCGCTTCGTCACCAGCCCCGCCTATCTCGGAGAGCTGATCGCGTGGTCCGGCTTCGCGCTGCTGACCTGGGCGCTGCCCGGCGTGGTCATCCTGCTCATCACCGCGGGCAACCTGATCCCCCGGGCGCTGGCTACCCACCAGTGGTACCAGGAGAAGTTCGTCGACTACCCCACCGATCGCAAGGCCCTGGTTCCCTACCTCGTCTAGGCGGCTCCGCCGCTGCGCCTCACTTGGCCTCGGCGACGGCCTTCAAGGTGGCGAGGCCCTTCTCGAAGTCCTTACCGACCATCTTGTCCATGCTGAACACGAACCCGAAGACCTTGAAGAACCAGGACTGCTTCCCTGCCATCTGCCACCGGACCGTGGTCCCGGATGCGGCCGGCTCGAGCAGGAACGTGGTGACGTTCTGCGCCTTGAACGGTTTGAGGAAAGCCAGGTCCAGCTTCACCTTCCGGTTCGGCACCGACTCGGTGATCGCCATCGATCCCGATCCGGCCTTGCGGTTGCCACTCCAGGCGTAGGACGCGCCGACCCCCGGTCGGCGCCGGAGTACGTGCGGCTCATGTCCGGGTCTAGGCCCTCCCACGGCGACCACTGCGTCCACCGGTGGAAGTCGTCGATCAGATCGAACACGACCTCGGGACCTGCGGCGATCGTCGAGGAACGTTCGACCAGGAAAGTGTGGTCGGCCATGCGAGCACCCTAACGGCGAACACCCCAACACGCCCGCCGACGTGCAAGCCTGTCCTCCTTCGACGATGCCGGGGCACACTGGTCGAGACGCGCCGGGACACGAACGCACTGCAGGAGGTCACCTTGATGAAACTCGTTCGCAGACTCGCCATCTCCGCGGGCACAGCGGTCGCTCTCTTCCTGACCTCGGCCGGCGCTGTCGCCGCAGCCGCGACCATTCCGTTCCAGATCGACCCCGCACCGTACGGAAACCCCAACGGGAGCTTCGACGCACCGTCGGTCCGCTGCGTCGCCGAGGTCGGGAACCAGCCGGGCACCATGACGATCACCGGCGGCAAAGCCGGCCGCTGGGGTTGCCTGCTGTCCGCCGAGGTGCGCTGGATGAACCTGTCCACCGGCGCCAGTGGCGTCACCCAGTTGTCCGACGGACTGAACGGCATCCCGGCGGCGGCGGCCGTGCACACCGGGACCGGGCAGGTCGCCGTCGCGGTTCTCTCCACAGCGGGCGGCGTGATCACTCCGGGCGCGGCCACCTTCTGGGTGCCGTGACCGCCGAGAGCATCGGCTCAGGTCGAACTCGCCGCGTCCGGTTCTCGTCTCATGCGGAACGAGTTGAGTAGTCCGAGCAGCCCGGCCAGGAGCGGTACGAGCAGCGCCACCTGCAATGCCAGTGGCCGCGCCTCGGTGTTGATGCGGACGATCTCGTCACGGATCTCGGGCGGCTGCCCGACGAGGAGTGCCTCGAGTTCGGTGTTGCTCATGACCTCGGCGTCCTCCTCGAGGACCTGCGCGACCTGAGTCTGCTCGTCGGGTGGGAGAACCGTGCTCGACTGCGCCATCGTCGTGAAGGCGATCGACAGTGTCGCCAGCATGACGGCACCCGCGAACGCCAACCCGAACGACAGTCCGAACGATCCGGCCGCGGAGTTGGTCCCCGCCGCCTCGCTGACACGTTCTTCCGAGATCGGCGCGAGTGTGTAGTCGTTGAGCTGGGAGACCAGAAGGCCGAGCCCCGCACCGGTGACGACGAGAGGCACCAGCAACGCCCATCCGAACTCGGCCCGCGGCACGAGCGGTACGAGTACCGCGATGCCGACGGTGACGAACGCGAAACCCCACCGAATGATGCCCGCAGGTGGACGATCCCCGGCCTTCTTTCCTGCCAGCAGTGCGACCGCGAACATGCTCAGCGACAGCGGTGCGAGCGACAGGCCCGCCTGCATCGCGTTGTACTCGAGCACCATCTGCAGGTAGATCGGCAAGGCGATCATGATGCCGCCGAGTGCGATCTGCTGAAGCATCTGTTGCGAGACCCCGAGGCGGAACACCTTGGACCGGAACAGATCCGGATCCATCAGGGTGGGTTCAGCGCGCCGCTTTCTGCGATTCAACCAATAGGTCAATCCGATCAGTGCGGCCACCCCGGCCACGACGAGCGCGGCCACCGCTTCGCCACCCTCCTGCCACACCAGGATTCCGAGCACGATGCCGCCCATGCCGACGACCGACAGCGCGGCACCCACGCCGTCCACACCGCGTGAACCGGTGTAGGGCACATCCTTGACGAGGCCGATCCCGGACAGGACGACGGCGATGATCACCACTTCGAGTGCGAAGCCGACCCGCCACGACAGGTAGGTGGTGACGAAGCCACCGAGCAGTGGGCCGACGGCGGCCGCGATGGCCGCCGCGGCACCGACCAGTGCGTAGACCTTCTTCTGCGCAGCGCCGTGAAAGTTCCCGTGGACGAGCGACTGCATGGCGGGCAGGAGCAGGGACGCCCCGATTCCGCCGATCACGGCCCACAGGACGATCACCGCCGTCAGGCTCTGGGCGAATGTCATCGCCGCCGCACCGGTTGCGTAGCCGAGCAGGCCGAGCACATAGGCGCGCCTGCGCCCGATCAGATCACCGACCTTGCTGCCGATCAGGATGAAGGCAGCCGACACCAACGCTTCGAGGGCGATCGCAGACTGCACACCGCTGACGGTGGTGTCGAGGTCCCGCACCACCGCCGAGATCGACACGTTCATCAGCGACGTGTCGACAACCAGGACGAACATCGCCATCGCGAGCAGCACGGCGAGCAGACCGCGCCGACCGGACAGTCGATCGGCATCGTCCGTGAGCGAGTCTTCGATCATCGCAGCACCACCTCGACGGCTACAGCGGTTTCCCGCATCGGCACGAACAAACACCACTGCTGAGGGCAGCAGAATATCGCGCCGCTGCCGTGCCGGTACGACGACAGGCGGCGTCAGAGTGTGCGTTTGAGCCCGACGTGACTGTTCCCGTAGCCGAGGCGCGCATAGAACGTGTGCGCCCGCTCGCGCTCCCGGTCGGTCGTGACCTGCGCGAGGGTCGCGCCGCGGTGCCGACCGTGCTCGTGCGCCCACTCGAGCATCGCGGTTCCGATTCCGCGGGAACGCTCGGAGGCCAGAACCCGGACCCCCTCGACCTGCAGTCGGGTGGTTCCGCCCCGAGACAGTCCGGGGAGGATGGTCAGCTGCATGGTGCCGACGACCCGGTCGTCCTCGTCCCGCACCACCGCCAGGTAGTGCGACGAGTCGCGGCCGATGGCGTCGAACGCCTCCTCGTACCGGGCGAGCTCCGCACCCTCGCGTGGGCGGCTGATCTCGTCATCGGACAGCAGTACGACAAGCGCGGGGACATCGGTCCGTCCGGCACGCTGCACCCGATAGGTCCGGTCCCCGAGCCGGAGCCGTCCACCGACGGATTCCCTTGCCCGCGAGCGCAGGTGGAAGATCAGCGTGTCCAGCCAGGCACCGACGTGCCGCCGGGCCTCGGCGGTGTCGGGATAGCGACACCGCAGGTGCAGACCGGACTCGTCGAGGATGAACCAGAGCATCACGCCGTCGGTCCGGATCGATGCGCCGACGTACTGCGCCTCGAGACCGGTCGCATCGACCCGCACCGGCAACCGGCGCAGGTCCAGCCACGAGATCGCGAACATCCCCGGAACCTCGGGCATCCCGCCCCACGGATGGAGGATGTCCTCCAACGGCCAGGATCCCATCCGGACGGCCTCCTTCACCGCCTCCGCGCTGGCCCGGGGATCGGCGTCGGTCGACTCCAACACCGAGTTGGTGATGAACCAGCCGACCGAGTCGTGCCAGGTGGAGTCGTACCGGCTGTGCACCGGAAACACCGCGCGCAGCGGAGCGCCCGCGAGCGATCGCGTCACCTCGGTCATCGCGGCCACCACCAGCGCGAGGGTCGAGACCCCCTCCTCACGGGCCTGGGCGGAGAACGCGGCGGTGTCGTCGACGTCGAGAACGTCGCGCACCTCGACCCGCTCCTGCTGCAACGTCGCCGGGCCGAGCGGCAGCGGGAACCGCGGCATCACGTCGCCACTCGCCGCCAGCACCTCGGCCCAGCGGCGGTGCACCTCGGGGGGCGCCGCCGGTCGGTCCCGCAGCGCACGGGTGTGCTCGGCGAAGGCGGGCGTGGGCGGCAACGACGGCGCTCGACCGTCCTGCACCTCGGCCAGTGCGGTCAGCAGGTCGCGTGCGATCACCAGCATCGACCACATGTCGACGTGCGAATGGTCCGCGGCGACAACCACAGTCGGCCCCACAGCGGTCTCGAGTACACACAATCGATGCGAGGGCCTGCTGTACGGCGAGCACGCGAGGTCGAGCACCTCACGCAGCGCGTCGTTGACGGCTTGCCCGGGGGCGATCGAGTGCAGGGCCCACTCTCCGGGGAGGATCTCGACCTCGTGCAGCCGCGGCTCGCCGTCCTCGCCCGGCACGAACACCGATCTCAGCGTGCCGTGCCGCGCGATCACCGCCAGCCACGCGGTCGCGAGTTCGTCGAGCGGTACCGGTCGGGAAAGCCTGAACGACAACGCCATCCAGGATCCGGCACGGTCTCCGGCTGCGACGTGACGTCCTTGGTCGAACGAGACAGGGAGCGATCGGCCCGGCGCTCCGACGTTCACGTCGTAGCCCAGCAGTCGGCCGAACGGCAGGCGCAGGTGCGCGACGTTGGTCAGCCGCATGGCGCTATCCTAGGCGCTTTCCACGAGCCAACCAGCCTTCACGAGCCAGGCCGCTTTCACGACAACCCGGGAGGTACCGTGCCCACCTTCAGTGTTCCGGGTGCCGAGCTCGACGTGGAGCTGAGCGACGAGGGCGGCCACCCGGTCGTCCAACTCCACGGCCTCACCTCCAGCCGCCACCGCGACCGCCTGATGGACCTCGATCTCGGGCGCGGACTCAACGGCACCCGACTGCTGCGCTACGACGCTCGCGGGCACGGCCATTCGACGGGACGCGAGGTCCCCGAGGACTACCGCTGGCCGGTACTGGCCGACGACCTGCTGCGGCTGCTCGACCACTGGTTCCCCGGTGAGCAGGTCCACGGCGTCGGCCCGTCGATGGGCACAGGGACCCTGCTGCACGCGGCCGTGCGTGATCCGGACCGGTTCGTCGGCCTCACTCTGCTGGTGCCCGCGACCGCCTGGGAGACCCGCGTCGCCAAGGCCGCGATCTACCGGCGCAATGCCACGCTGATCGAGGAGCAGGGGCTGGACGCGTTCCTCGTCGCGGACCTCGCCGCCCCGCGGCCGCCGGCGACCGTGGGGACGCCCGAGACCGGGCCGGACGTCACCGAACGCCTGCTTCCGTCCCTGTTCCGAGGGGCCGCCCTCAGCGACCTGCCCGCACCGGACGCGATCGCCGCGATCGGCGTGCCGACCACGGTGCTGGCCTGGATCGACGACCCCGGCCATCCCGTGTCCACCGCCGAGGCACTCGTCGACCTGATGCCGAAGGCCACCCTCGCGGTGGCGCACACGCCCGCGGATCTCGCCCGCTGGCCGAGCATCCTGTGCGAGGACGTGGCGCGACACGGGTAGCACGCCCGACTCGACGACAACCGGCCCCGACGGTGTCCGAGCCATATACTCCCGCCATGTTGATCATCGGGATGATCCTGTTCGGACTGCTCATCGGCGCCGGCGCCCAGTTCCTCCTGGGCAAATCGAAGTCCGGAGTCGACTGGACCCTGGCGTTCGTGGCGGGCGTCGGCGGCTCGTTCGTCGGGGGCCTGCTGATCAGTCTGCTCGCGGGTGACGGTCTGGAACTCCGTCCGAGCGGCATCATCGGTTCGTTCGGAGGCGCGATCATCGTCACCGCTGCCTGGACCTGGTGGCGGAATCGGTCCGTGTCGACTGTCGACTGACTCAGGTAGACCGAACGGGCGGTTCCCCGGGACACGTACTCGACGTCCGTCCCCGGAACCGCCCGTTCGTCGTCGGTGGGATGATGGCTGCGTGCCGATGCCCGCCCCGCTACCCGTCAGGAACGGGGTCGGACCGACGCGGCTACGCGTCCCGGCGTCCGGGCCGTGGGCGACGATCGCCGAGTACGTCGCCGAGCGGTTCGACCACCTGGCGGCCGACGACCTGAGACGGCGGTTCGACGCCGGCGAGGTCGTGGGCGCCGACGGCCGTTCGATCGATCCCGCCGCCGCGCTCGGTACGCACACCTTCGTCTGGTACTACCGCGAACTGCCTGCGGAAGAGCCGGTTCCGTTCCAGGAGCAGATCCTCCACACCGACGACGACCTCGTCGTGGTCGACAAGCCGCACTTCCTCCCGACCACCCCGGGTGGGCGATACCTGCACGAGTCCGCGCTCGTCCGGTTGAGGGTCCGGCTCGACAATCCAGACCTGACACCGATCCATCGACTCGACCGCGCGACCGCGGGCGTCGTGATGTTCTCGGCCCGACCCGAGACGCGCGGCACCTACCAGTCGTTGTTCGAGCAGCGACTGGTCACGAAGGTCTACGAGGCGGTGTCGGCGCTACCTCCCGAATGGGATCCGGCCGCACCGACCCTCGACGGACGCGCCCTGCCCGTCGTCTATCGGAACCACATCGTGTCGCGTCGCGGCAAGTTCCGGGTCGGAGTCGATGACGACCGGGAACCCAACGCCGAGACGGCGATCGAGGTTCATCGGACGGGCATCAACGCTTCCGGTCGCGAGGTGGTGCACATGGTCCTGCGTCCACATACCGGGCGGATGCACCAGTTGCGGGTGCATCTGGCGGCACTCGGCGTCGGGATCCTCGGCGATCGTCTCTATCCCGACCTGCTGCCAGAGGCACCCGACGATCACCGCCTCCCACTCCAATTGCTGGCGCGGGAACTGGAATTCACCGATCCGCTGACCGGGATGCCGCGGCGGTTCGTCACCGGGCGCACGTTGAGCGAGTCGCCCCCGTTGCGCTGAACCAGGCCACTCCGGAGGCCCGTCGTCCCAGGCACGTCAGGTGGTTCGCCGCCCGATCCGCTGCACGTCGACGCCCAGACTGCGCAACGCGCTGGCGGCAGCGCCTGCCCCGCACATGCCGTGCACACCCGCACCGGGAGGCGTGGAGGCCGAGCACAGGAACATGCCGTCCACCCCGGTCGCGTACGGGTCGAGCCCGAATCCCGGTCGCCCGACCATCTGGAGAGGCATGTTCGCCCCTCCCCCGATGTCGCCCCCGACGTAGTTCGCGTTGTAACGCTCGTACTCCGCGGGACCGGTGGCATGCACCGCGACGACCCGGCCGCGGAAACCCGGCGCGTAGGCCTCGATCTGGTCCAACACGACCTCGGTCGCGTCCCCGTCGTAGCCGGGCGGGACGTGCGCATACACCCAGATCGGATGCACGTCCTCGACCGATCGGGTCGGGTCGGCCAGGTACTGCTGCCCGACGAGGACGAAGGGCCGCTCCGGCATTCGGCCGGCGACGATCGCGGCCTCCGCCGCCGCCACCTCACCGGCCGTGCCGCCGAGGTGGACCGTCCCGGAACGGCGCGCGGATTCACTGGTCCACGGGATCCCCTCGCGCACGGCCAGGTCCACCTTGAAGGCGGCCGGGCCGAACTTGTAGGACCGGTACCGGCGCCCGCGGCGCCCGCCGAGGCGCTCACCCAGGATCTCGGCTGCCGCCTGCGGAGTCGTGTCGAACAGCGTGACGTCGGCGGCAGGCAGATCGGCGAAAGACCGGACCGGAGCGCCCAACTCGATCTCCCCACCGCGCTCGCGCAGGAGGGAGACCAGCGCCGATGTGATCGCCTGCGAGCCGCCCTCGGCGACCGGCCATCCGTGGCGATGTCCGGCCGCCACCAACATCACGCCCACCGACGCCGACAGCGGACGGTTCAGCGGTTGGAACAGGTGTGCCGCACACCCCAGGAACAGAGCCCGGGCCTGTGGTGTGCGGAAGGCCTTGGCCAGGACGGTGGCCGGGAGCCCGGCCCGGAGTCCGAACCTGGCCAACGTGATCGGGTGCCGGGGCACTCGCAGGAGCGGACCGAGCACGTCGGGGGCAAGCGTGTCGAAGGTGCGCGCAAGCGGCCCGAAGACCCGGCGCCAGGCATCCGAGTCCACACCCAGTCCGGCTGCCGTGCGATCCACATCGCCTGCCAGCACGCCGGCCGACCCGTCCAGCAGAGGGTGGACGAGGTCGATCTCGGGCCACCGCCACCGCAGTCCGTGTTCGGCGAGCGGCAGGGTCGCCAGGTACGGCGAGGCGATCCCGAACGGGTGCACCGCGGAACAGACGTCGTGCAGCAGGCCGGGCACCGTCAGTTCGCCGGTGCGCGCGCCTCCGCCCGGACTCTCGGCAGCCTCCAGCACCGTCACCTTCACCCCGTGCCCGGCCAACCGGACGGCGGCGGCCAGCCCATTGGGGCCGGACCCGACCACGACTGCGATCCGCCCGTTCGCCATGTCAGCGCGCCCGCGCGTCGTCGCTCACCGTCACCGGCATGTCGTCGGCCCACGGTTGGCGGTTGACCATGTCCGCGACCCGCACCGTGCCGCGCTCGAATTCGCCTGTGGCAGCGTCCAGCAACCGGTAGGCCTGGGTCTGCCTGTGGATCGGCTGGGCATCCAGGACCAGCACCCGCAATTCACCCGGCTCGAAGGCACACAGGTCCTGGAGCGTCTCCATGAGCTGCTCGGAATGCAGGTGTCCGTCACCGAAGTTCCAGCCGAGCAGGACACCGGCCACCGTCTCGCCGTCGAGTTCGACGTACTCCGTCGTGGGTCGGTCGGCCAGGAGTCGGGGCAGCAGAGCGGCATGTGCACGACCGTGCGTGTGGACCGCGCGGAACGCGAAGCCTGTGAGTCTCGTGGCCCGGGCCTCGTCCTCTCCGCCGTAGACCTTCTCCAACTGGCGGTGCGGCAGCATCGCGAAGCGGATCGTGCCGTCGGTCAGCTTCTGCTCGCCGCTCGGCGAGAGGCACCACACTGTGGTGTCCCAGTTCCCGGCGTAGTACCGCATCCCGAACAGGAAGCAGATCCTTTCGGGGAACAGGTTTCCGAGGATCACCAGGAGGAAGCTGACGGCCGGGATCAGCAGGACCGCGGGATGCACGAGATCACCGAGCCCCAGGGATGCCTTGTCCACGAACAGCGTCAGCACGGCGAAGATCATGAAGACGTTCCACTCGAGCGGCGTTCCCATCGGGATCGTCACGATGATGTGCAGGTGGAACAGGATCATCACGATCGCTGCCACCGTCGTGACGGTGCCGCCGCCGGAGAGGATCAGCACGAGCGGGACGATGAACTCGATCGCGGTTCCGCCGTGGGCGAGCAGCTTCGAGAGCCCGGACGGGCGCAGGTCATCGGGGTACGACTTGGTGAAGAGGTGCTTGATGCGTTTCGTTCTCCACAGCGGGCTGTTCGCCTCCATCGCCTGCACCACCGACGGGAAGTGCACGTTGAGCTTCGAGACCGCCGCGCCCCACCAGATGCACAGCAGGACGAACTTGGCGGCCACGATGGAATCGGGGAACGGCACGAGGAAGGTCACGGCAATCGCGCCGTAGACCTCCGCGCGGGCAGCCAGGAAGATCGTCCGGTCCCGAAGACCGATGACCGCGAGTAGCGCCAGGACAACGGCCACCTTCTGCCACGGCAGCTGAACCGTCCCGGCAGCGGTCGCGGACACCAACGCCACCACCAGCGAGACGAGCAGCGCGGCGTACGCCGCGATGTCGACGACGCCGCGCCGGTGCCCGGAGGTGAGCGGAACTCGCCGCGGCCACGGCGGCATCCGGATGGTTCCCCGGCGGAACCAGTAGAGGAACGAGCCCAGTGGCGGCAGGAAGCGCAGGTTCAGGGGCCCGAACCCGCAGCCCAGGCCGGTGACCTCGAAGAGGATGCACCAGAGCACGACCTTCTGCCACACGACCGGCAGGGCCCACCACTCACCGACTTCGAGCAGTCCGTCCACCCCGGGCGTCGTCAACGCGAACGCTGCCGCGCCGAGGACGAACAGCGCGATCTTCACGAGATAGCCGACGTACACCACATCGGGTGTCCCGAAGCCTTGCGACAGGTAGTTCTCCGAGAGGATGCGCATCTGGGTGGGTCGGCTGCCGCGGCGCAACTCGTCCGCATCGATGTCCGGTTCCACAGGTAGCAGGAATCCCATAGGTCCTCCGTAGCCCTCACCGGTCGACACGACGTCGCCTCGGTCGGCGACCGGGCCTCTGCACGGCCGGTCATGGTGGATGAACGTAGTACTTTGTAGACACTTCGGTACAAGTGTTTACAAGAGAAGTTCCCCGAACGACCCGACGACCTATGATCGAGCGGCAATGACACCCGCCTCCAACGACGTACGCGAGCGCATCCTCGACGCCGCCGAACTCTGTCTGGCACGCGACGGTATCCGCCGCACCACCGTCCGCGCCGTGGCCCAGGAAGCGAATGTCAGCCGCGCCTACCTGTACCGATTCTTCTCCGACAAGTCGACACTGCTGTCGGCGGCACTGATCCGCCGGGGAGCGGACTTCTGGGAGGACGCACGCGATCGGATCGCGAAACAGGACAGCGTGTCCGGCATGCTGACCGAGGCAGTCGTGCTGTCGAGACAGAACCCGCTGGGGCCACTGGCCGTTGAACTGGCCGCCCGGGAACCCCACGAGTATGCCGAGATCATGGGCACCTACTCCCACGACGTGGTCGCCCAGCTGTCCGACTTCTGGGTGGACCGACTGCGTGACGCCCAGCAGCGCGGTCTGGCACGCGAAGATCTCGACCTGCCCGGCGCGGCAGAATGGCTCATCCGGATGCTCGTCTCCCTGGTGGGGACGCCGGGAGCCGCGGTCGATGTCGATGATCGGGATGCCCTGTCGGCCTACCTGCAGACGTTTCTCGGCCCGGTTTTCACTTCAGCTGTCCAACATGATGTTTCACCGACGTCGAGCGACCACGATCGTGCCGGCGGCCCGTCCGGGCCGCCCACGTCGGCGACTCGGCGGCGGGCGTGACGACAACGGGCGGTTCCCGGGACGCGTACTCGACATTCGTCCCGGGAACCGCCCGTTCAGCGGTCGGCTGCGTCAGTCTTCGGCAGCCTGAAGGATCAGGTACTGCGCGGCGGCCATCTGGTGCAACTCCGGCAGGTTGTCGAGTCCACCGAGTTCACCGAGCCGCTTACCGAACTGCACGAGGCAGTAGTACTCGGTTCCGCTGTACGTCTTCGCACTGAGGCAGGCGGCGCCGGGGACGTTCGGCGGTGCGGCGTCCTCGGCCATGTCGTTTTCCGTCTTCATCTCCGCGAGGAACGCGTCCCTGAGTTGCTGCGATCCTTCCTCGGTCTCGGAGAGATACACGTTGGTGGCGTCCACCGCTTGGTGAGTGGTGCCCGTCCGCGTGAAGTTCTCGAGGTTGGCGAGAGCGTTGGTCGAACTGTGCGCGGCGCCGCGCGAGCCGTACACGGCGAGGCTGCTGGTGGACTGGCTGCCTTCCGTCGGCAGCGTGTATCGCAGGACGCCGTCGACGTCGATCTCGAGGTTCGCGTAGTTCGCGGGATCGGTTGCCGGGAACTTCTCGATCATCGGAGCCTGGAGTTCGTACGCCTTGGCGATGACGTCGGCGGCCCAGTTCTTCTGCGCGACAGGGGCACTCGCGTAGGTGTAGATGACGTACTCGTTGTGCGGAGTGAAGGCGTTCGCGCTGAAGACCCCGCCGGATTCCGACGTGCTGGCGAGCGCCTGAGGGAGTGCGTTGACCTTCCCGACGGCGGGCAATCCGTTCCCGAAGTCGTAGCCGAGGACCGATTGGTGCATCGCGTTCGCTGCTTTCGTCGCGGCAGCCGCGTCGGGGAAGCGAAGGACGGCGTGAACAAGGGAGCTGTCGTTGGCCTTGCCGGGGGTCGACCTTGCCGTACTGAATCCGACGAGCATGCCGTTGTCGGCTGCGACCTGCGGTGTCGGGCCCGGCAGGAGGATACCGAGGGACTTGCCGTCCTTGATGACGTAGGTGGACATCGACGCCGACTCCGTGAGAGTCGGGTCGACCTCGGGGGGAAGGACGACGAACTCGGCCATCCGCTGGCCTTCGACGGATCGTCCGAGGAATTCGTCGCCGACGGTGGTGAACGGTGGGCGGGGCGTGGTGGGGAAGGTGCCGGTGTCGAGGGACGCCGGGTCGACCGTCTCGGTGTCGCCTCCGGACTTGACTGCCTGACCGGTGGTCGTTCCGCCACCGCACCCCGTCAACACCAGCGCTGCCGCGATTGCCGCGGCGGCGATCGGGGCGAGCTTTGTCGCACGCATCTGTTCCTCAGTTCCCTTCGGTCGGGTGCTCGGGGCACCGCGTTCACCTCACCTGGTCGCGTCGAGCGTCCGGGGTCGGGTGTTCGTTCACATTCTTGGAGGCGCTTGGGATCCGGAAAGTTCCCGACGATTTCCATCGCCTGACGACGGCGGCTTCTCCCCGCGGCCGCCCGTGCCGGGGTGGCAGGGCGCGGCACTCGCCGTTCGGTAACCTCTCGTGGCGGCCCTCCAAGTGGCCCGGGGACGTACGGACAGGTCGGGGGATGGTCGTGGAGTCAGCAGCCGGTACCGGTGTATCCACGTCGGCCGAGGATCCGGCCGCCGCGACGCTGACGAAGGCGTGCACAGTCCTCCGCAAGTGCGGCTACACCGCGGTCGCCGAGCTCGCCGAACGCAAGGCCTCGACCGAACTGCAGGTGCAGTCGATCGTCGTGGTCGGCGAGGTCAAACGCGGGAAGAGCTCCCTGGTCAACGCCCTCGTCGCCGAACGAAACGCATCCCCGGTCGATGTCGCGTCGAGTACGTCCGCGACGGTCCACCTCGCACCCCCGGCGCCCGGCCGCGTCCCGGGGACGGTGGAACTGCTGTTCCCCGGGCAACCCCGCGCCGTTGACCGGAGCGAGCTGGCGGACTGGGTGAGCACCGCTGGTGCCCGCGTCGTCGACCGCGGCACCGAAACACTGCCCACCGGCGCCGTGGTCACCACCCGCGCCGACACGTTCGGTGGGGCCGTCGTCGTCGACACTCCCGGAGTCGGAGGTCTCGACCCGTCCCATGCGCAGCTGGCGATGCGCACCGCGCAACGCGCCTGCGTCCTCGTCGTCACGTGCGACGCGACGACCCCGCTGACGGCACCGGAGATGGAATTCCTCCGGGACGCCACCGCCACCGTCGACTCGGTGGTGGTTGCTGTGACGAAGACGGACAAGAACCTGCGGCGATGGCGGCCGATCGTCGACGAGAATCGGCGACTGCTGCAGAAGCACCTGCGACGCCCCATCCCGGTCGTGGGGGTGTCGAGTCTGCGCGCCGTCGAAGCCGCCGAACGCACCGACCCGGAGGCGCGCGCAGCCGGTGAGGAGTCGTCCGGCATCGCCGAGTTGCGCAGGCACATCCGCGCTCGTCTCGCCCTCGGCGAGAACCTTCCCACGGTCGACGGACTCCGAACGGCCCTGGAAGGACTGCGAAAGGTGCACGCCACGTTCGCCGAAGACCTGGCGATCGCGCAGAATTCGGCCGCGGTACTGCCGGAGCTGACGGCCGAGCGCGACCGCCTGCAGGAACTCAAGGACCACTCCGGTCAGTGGGAGCACTACCTGGGTCGCGACCTCACCCTGGCCCGTCAGTCCGCTCTCACCTTCCTCGACGAACAGCTCGAGCAGATCCGCGAGTCGTGGACGAACCGGATCAACAAGTCCGGGGTGCAGGTGCTGCGCCGCAACCCGCAACATTTCACCGCGCAGATCGAGTCCGAACTGCGAGCGGCGATGGCGGCGACGGTGCAGCGGTTCCTCGATCAGACGCGCGCCGCGGTCACTCCCCTGTTCGGGTCCGACGTGCAGTGGGAGGAGATCCAGTCACGCACCCTGGGCGGACTCGACCCGCAACTGCGGACGGGGCAGGTCGCATCGAAAAGCCAAGGGCTGCTCGACCCGTCGATTCTGACGATGGGCATGATCGGCACCTCGATGCTCGGCGCGGTGATCGGCGTCGGTGCCGTCGCCGGCGTCGTCTGGGTGGGCGTCAACCTTGGCTACAAGGCGCTGCGCAGCGGGAAGACGAACCTCCTGACATGGCTGCGGGAAACCCTGGGAACCGCCCGCACCAGCACCGCCCGCCTACTCGAAGCGGCACTGTCCACGGCACGCCCGGAGGTGGTGATCCGCTATCGCGAGCACCTGGTTGCGACGATCGCACAGGTCCAGCAACGGATCACCGACGCGAAGGACGCGGCGCGGTTGGACGAGGCCACCCGGGAGCAGACCGTCAAACGCCTCTCGACGAACGTGCGCGCGGTCACCGCGACGATCGCCGAGGTCGAGAACCTGATCGGCCGACTCGCGGCGACCACCGAAGGGCGGTCCGACACGTGAACGGCTACCCCGTGGGACCCGCAGGTCAGCAGTGGAACGCGTCGGGACCGCTGTGGAATCCAGCCGGTCGGCCTCCGGCCGCCCCGCCCGCTCCCACTCCTGCGCTCGACCCGGTGCGCACGGTCCTGGACCGGTCCCTCCACTCGCTCGCGGCACTCGGCGGCGATCTGGCCGGGCACGCGAATCGGATCGGCGCGATCCTGTGGTCACCGCCGCGGGTGGTGATCCTGGGACGACTCAAGGCCGGGAAGTCCACACTGGTCAACGCGCTGATCGGGGCGCCGGTCGCCGAAACCGCTGCCCTCGAGGCGACGAACGTCGTCGCGATCTACACCGACGGCGCACCCTCCCGGGCGGAGGTCGTCGGACTGGACGGCGCCCGTCGGCCGTTGCGCGTCGATTCGGGCATGCCTGTCGACCTCGGTTGCCCCGCAACGGAGGTCGCGTACATCGAACGGTGGCTTCCCTCGCAGGCGATTCGCGGCCTGACCCTCATCGACACCCCGGGTCTCGCGACACTGACCACGGAGAACGAGACGGCGACGCGGCGCGCGCTGATCGACGGATTCGAGCAGACGCGCACCGCCTCGGTGAACGCCGACGCGGCGGTGTTCCTGTTCGACTCCGTCCCCCGTGCGGACGAACTCGAATTCCTCCGCCAACTCGACTTCACCCCGCTGAACACACTCGGCGTGCTCTCTCGCGCGGACGGGTTCGGGGAAGGACCACTCGGACAGCGTGATCCGATCGCGTACGCCGCCGAGCACTCCGCACCGATGGCCGCCGAACTCTCCGACACGGTCGGGACGGTCCTGCCGATCGCCGGACTCCTCGCCGAAACCGCTCTCACCGGGCAGCTCACCGAAACCGACGCGCGGGCGTTGGCGTCGCTCGCCGGTTGGGAACCGTTCGCACTGATCGAGCGCCTCGACTCCGACTCCCCCGCGCCCCCGCTCGACGCGGCGGTCCGGGACCGACTGCTGGACCTCGTCGGCGAGTACGGCCTCGTCCACGCCCGTACCGTCGCCCAGGGTGGTGCGCACACCCTGAACCGGTGGCTGGCGACCGTGTCCGGTGTCGAACGGTTCCGGCACGAACTGCACACGTCGCTGGCGCGGTTCGCAGCGATCCAGCGCGCAGGCCGGATCCTCACCGAACTCGACACCCTCGCCTTCCAACATCCCGCGCGCGATCACATCCGCGCGATCGTCGGCGCCGCCCGCCGCGATCCCGCGATGAACGAGGTGGTGCTGTTCGGGTGTCTGCGCGCGATGCTCGACGTGGACCACGACTCACCCGTCGTCGACGAGTTGACGCGAGTCCTGCGCGCGCGCAGCGACACCGACGTCGTCGGCCTCCCGTCCACTGCCGGACCCGATGAGGTTCGGGTCGCCGCCGCGGAGCGACTGGCGTGGGTGCAGCGGCAGTCGCTGTCCACGATGTCCGCGGCGGCGGACTCCGCACTGACAGCGCTGCACGGCACCTACGCCGCGATCGGCCGCCGGACACAGCCGACGGGATGAGTCCGGCGTCGGGCCGATCGGCGGGACGCCGGGTGGCGGCGGCATCGACGTGTCGTGGCAGGATTCAGACCGCGCAGCGGGTGGGCTTGCTGCGGCCGCCCTCACGGGGCGGCACCGCGACCCGGGGCGTCAACCGCCTCCCTCGCGGGCACCGACCGAGCCGCGAGGGGAACGACTCATGTCCGGGGAATGGGTGTTGGGCGTCGATTTCGGCACGTCGAACACGGCAGCTGCACATCTCGACCTCGCCACCGGTTCGGTCGCCACCGTACCGCTGACCCATCAGGGCAACCTGATGCCGTCCGCGGTGTTCGTCGAGTCACCTGAGTCGATCCTCGTCGGCGAGGTCGCACTGAACCGGTCGGAGTCGAATCCGGGTGGATTCATCCCGTCCCCGAAACGTGCCCTCGTGCAGGGCGTGCTGCATGCCAACGGATACGACCTTCCGCCCTCGGCCGCGGTCGCGGCGATCCTGTCCGCGGTGGTGACGCGCGCGACCACGGCGCACGCCGGGCGTCCACCTGCTCGACTGGTGCTCACCCACCCGGAGGCCTGGTCCCCCCGCGAGATCCAGGTGCTCCTCGACGCAGCCGCCACCATCGGATTCGATCGGACCCGGGTCACCACGATCTCGGAACCGCGGGCCGCAGCGCACTTCTACACCCGCGGTAACGCCCTCACCACCGGACAGACGATCGCCGTGTTCGACTTCGGTGGCGGCACCCTCGACGTCGCCGTCCTCACCGCCGGACCCGCGGGCGCCTTCGAGGTGATCGCTGCCCGAGGGGACAACGGCCTCGGCGGCAAGAACCTCGACGCGTTGATCCGCCGGTGGATCGACACGGAACTGGCCGACCGCAATCCGGAACTGCTCGACTACCTGCGCCGCGGTGCGCCGGTGCACGTGCTCCGCGGACTCGAGGAGTCCACCCGCCGCGCGAAGGAACTGCTGTCGGAAGCGCCGTCCGCGACTGTCACCGTCTCCACGCCGGTCGGGCAGGAGACGCTCTCACTGACGCGCGGCGAACTCGACAACCTGATCAGGCCGGTTCTCGACCAGGCGGTCGCGCTGGCCCGGGCGACGTTCACCGATGCCCGACTGACCGGTCCCGGCGCCCTGTCCGCGTTGTATCTGACCGGCGGCAGCAGCCGGATTCCGCTGGTGCACACGCAGTTGGCCACCTTGGGTCCGATCGCGACTCTCGACGACCCGAAGACGGTCGTCGCGCAGGGAGCGTTGATCGCGGCCGCGAACGCCGGAGCCTTCGCCGCCACAGCGCGGATCCCCGACCGCGTCCCCACCCCGGCTCCGCCGCAGTGG
>NZ_SCOY01000053.1:0-20047 GCF_005503035.1 Rhodococcus sp. Q | reverse complement strand
GCTCCGGAACCTGCGCCCGCCCCGGCACCCGCTCCCGCACCCGCACCGGCCCCGGAAGCGGCCCAGCCGACCGAAACGACCCCGCCGCAGATTCCGGGGCAGAACTGCAGGACCGGCAGCTGATGTCCGTGTCCTCTGCGCCTTCCGGGGCCTCGTTCCCGAGCCCGCCCGGAGGGTTTGCCCCCGCGCCCGTGCAGTCCACCCGCAGGACCGCCGAACTGCTGCTCATCTGTGCCGCCATCGCCATCACCACCCTGTCTCTGGTGCTGGTCGAGGCGAGCCAGGAACAGACGATCACGTGGGATCTCGCGAAGTACGGAATCGCGTACGCGGCACTGTTCCTCACCGCGCACGTCGCCGTACGCCGCTGGGCCCCCCACGCCGATCCGCTGCTGCTGCCGATCGTCGCGCTGCTCAACGGACTCGGGCTGGTGCTCATCCACCGACTCGACCTTGCCGACGCGGCCACCGCGGCCTACTACGGACGCGAAGCTCCCTCCCCCGACGCCACCCAGCAGGTGCTGTGGACGGCGCTCGCGATCGCCGGGTTCATCGCCGTCCTGATGCTGCTGCGCGACTACCGCCTGCTCGCCCGCTACAGCTACACCCTCGGCCTCGCCGGCCTCGTACTGCTCGCGATCCCGGCGGTGCTGCCGGCCTCGATGTCCGAGGTGAACGGCGCGAAGATCTGGATCAAGCTGCCGTTCTTCAGCATTCAGCCCGGTGAGTTCGCGAAGATCCTGCTGATCATCTTCTTCGCGTCCGTCCTGGTGTCGAAACGCGAACTGTTCACCACCGCGGGCAAGCACGTCTTCGGCCTCGACCTGCCGCGCGCCCGCGACCTCGGGCCGATCCTCGTCGCCTGGATCGTCTCCATCGGTGTCCTTGTCCTCGAGAAGGACCTCGGCACCTCGCTGCTGCTGTTCGGCACCGTCCTGGTGATGCTGTACGTCGCGACGGAACGTGTCGGGTGGCTCGTCATCGGCGGCGCCCTGCTCGCCCTCGGATTCGTGTTGGCCTACCAGATGTTCGGGCACGTCCGCGTGCGCGTGCAGACGTGGATCGACCCGCTCGGCGACTACAACAACACCGGCTACCAGATCTCCCAGTCCCTGTTCGGGCTCGCCACCGGCGGCGTCGCGGGCACCGGACTCGGCAGTGGTCGCCCCTCCCAGGTTCCGTTCGCGAAGACCGACTTCATCGTCGCGACGATCGGTGAGGAACTCGGTCTGATCGGCCTCGCCGCCGTGCTGATGCTCTTCCTGATCCTCATCATCCGCGGACTGCGAACCGCACTGGCGGTCCGCGACAGCTTCGGCAAACTGCTCGCCGCAGGCCTGTCGTTCACGATCGCCATCCAACTGTTCGTGGTCGTCGGCGGCGTCACCAAGCTGATCCCGCTGACGGGTCTGACCACCCCGTTCATGTCCTACGGCGGATCGTCACTGCTCGCCAACTACCTGCTGCTGGCGCTGCTGATGAAGATCTCCGACTCCGCCCGCACCCCTCCCGAGCCGAAGAAGAAGGGACCCGCACCGATCGCGGATGCACCGACGGAAATGTTGAGGCGCACATGAACACTCCCCTGCGCCGCGTCGCGATGGCCGTCATGGTGATGGTCGTCGCGCTCCTCGCCAACGCCACCTACGTCCAGGTCATCAAGGCCGACGACCTGCGCACCGACCCCCGGAACTCGCGGGTGCTGCTCGACGAGTACTCCCGCCAGCGCGGGCAGATCTCCGCGGGCGGACAGGTGTTGGCGGCGTCCGTCCCCACCGACGACCGGTACAAGTACCTGCGCACGTACCCGCCGAACACGGCCGCACCGTCCAGCCCGTTCGCGAACGCACCCGTCACCGGCTTCTACTCGATGCTCTACGGCAACACCGGCCTCGAGCGAAGTGAGGACGCCGTCCTCAACGGCTCCGACAACCGACTGTTCTCGCGCCGCTTCTTCGACCTCGTCTCGGGACGAGATCCGCGTGGCGGCAACGTCGTCAGCACCATCGATCCCGTCGTCCAGCAGGTCGCCTACGACCAGTTGACCGCGAAGGGCTACACGGGTGCCGTCGTCGCGATCCGGCCCAGCACCGGTGAGATCCTCGCGATGGCAAGCACACCCAGCTACGACCCGAACCTGCTCGCCAGCCACGACGGCAAGGTCAGCACCGAGGCGTGGGAAACGCTCAACGCCGACCCCGACAAGCCCCTGCTCAACCGGGCCGTCTCACAGACCTACCCGCCCGGCTCGACCTTCAAGGTGGTCGTGACCGCCGCCGCCCTCGGCAACGGCGCAAACCCGGAGGAACAACTGACCGCGGCCCCGACCATCACGCTGCCCGGAACGACGACGACGCTCGAGAACTACAACGGCACCAACTGCGGTGGCGGCCCGACCGCCTCCCTGCGGGACGCGTTCGCGCGGTCCTGCAACACCGCGTTCGTCGAACTCGGCATCCGCGCCGGAGCCGACGCCCTCAAGGACACCGCCAGCGCGTTCGGCATCAGCCCGGACACGACCGGCATCCCGATCCCCGTGGCGGACAGCACCGTCGGCACCATCCCCGACAACGCGGCACTCGGCCAGTCCAGCATCGGTCAGCGCGACGTCGCGCTCACGCCGCTGCAGAATGCCGTCGTCGCCGCGACCATCGCGAACGGTGGGGTCCGCATGCAACCCCACCTCGTCGCACAACTGCAGAGCCCCGACCTGTCGAACCTGGCGACCACCGCCCCCGAATCCCTTGGGCAGGCTGTGTCCCCACAAGTTGCGTCCACACTCACCGAGCTGATGATCGGCTCCGAGAACAACACCGGCGGAGGCAACAAGATCCCCGGCGTCCAGATCGCCTCGAAAACCGGTACCGCCGAACACGGCACCGACCCGCGCAACACGCCCCCGCACGCCTGGTACATCGGGTTCGCACCGGCGCAGAACCCGGAGGTCGCGATCGCCGTG
This sequence comes from Rhodococcus sp. Q, assembly GCF_005503035.1. Classification (NCBI taxonomy): domain Bacteria; kingdom Bacillati; phylum Actinomycetota; class Actinomycetes; order Mycobacteriales; family Nocardiaceae; genus Rhodococcus; species Rhodococcus sp. Q. The sequence goes on along the minus strand of NZ_SCOY01000053.1, from coordinate 17,088 downwards.
ATCGTCGAGGACGGCGGCGACCGCGCGCTCGCCGCGACCGGTGGCTCGGTGGCGGCTCCCATCGGTCGGGCCGTGATCGGCGCTGCGCTGCAGCGGGAAGGCGAACGATGAGTCTCCAGAACGGCGCGCTCATCGCCGACCGCTATCGACTGATGCGCCTGATCGCCACAGGCGGCATGGGCCAGGTCTGGGAGGCGACCGACAACCGCTTGCATCGCCGTGTCGCCGTGAAGGTCCTCAAGGCGGAGTTCTCCTCCGACCCCGAGTTCCTCGCGCGGTTCCGCACCGAGGCACGCACCACGGCGCAGCTGAACCATCCCGGCATCGCAGGCATCTACGACTACGGCGAGACCCGCGACACGACCGGGCAGGACACCGCCTACCTCGTCATGGAGCTCGTCAACGGCGAACCGCTCAACGCGGTGCTCTCCCGTGTCGGACGCCTGTCGCTGCCGCACGCCCTCGACATGCTCGAACAGACCGGCCGCGCACTGCAGGCCGCGCACGCGAGCGGAGTCGTGCACCGCGACGTCAAGCCGGGCAACATCCTCATCACCCCGACGGGCCAGGTGAAGATCACCGACTTCGGCATCGCCAAGGCCGTCGAGGCGTCGCCCGTCACCCGCACCGGGATGGTGATGGGCACCGCCCAGTACATCGCCCCCGAGCAGGCCCTCGGCCAGGACGCGACGCCCGCCAGCGACGTGTACGCGCTCGGCGTCGTCGGCTACGAGGTGCTGGCCGGACACCGCCCGTTCTCCGGGGACGGCGCGCTGACCGTCGCGATGAAGCACGTCCAGGAGATTCCCGCACCGCTGCCGGCGGACCTGCCGCCGAACGTGCGTGAACTGATCGAGATCACGATGGCGAAGGACCCCGCCGCCCGCTATCACAGCGGCGGCGAGTTCGCGGACGCCGTCACGGTCGTGCGATCCGGCGGCAGGCCGCCGATGCCCGGCAGCGGCGCCCCGACCGTCGCCGTCGCACCTCCCACCGCCGCCACCCAGGTGATCGGCAGGCAGCCCACCACTGCGGCAGCCGCTGCGGTCGTGCCCGAACCGAGCGGCCTCACCCACAACCAGAAGGTGGTCGCGTGGGTGGCGGGCGGACTGATCGGCCTCGGCCTGCTCGTCGGCGGATGGATGCTGCTGTTCGGCGGCGGAGACGCTCCGTCCTCGCCCGCAAAGGTGACGACGAGCCGCCCCGCGGTCACGACACCCGCTCCGACGACCGCACGTCCGACGACGACGACCGAAGAGCCGACGACGACGGAATGGACTCCGGAGCCGACGACCGAGGAGCCGACGACCACCACCACCGAACCGCCCACCACCACCACGGAGCGGACGACGACCACCACCACCGAACCGCCCACCACCACGACCACCGTCACCACAACGCTGAGCGAGACCACGACCTCGGCCACCCAAGGACAGCCATGACCACACCGCGCAAACTCTCCTCCCGCTACGAGCTGGGCGAGATTCTCGGCTTCGGTGGCATGTCCGAGGTACACCTGGCGCGCGACCTGCGGCTCAGCCGCGACGTCGCGATCAAGGTGCTGCGCGCCGACCTCGCCCGCGACCCCACGTTCTACCTGCGGTTCCGCCGCGAAGCGCAGAACGCGGCCGCACTGAACCACCCGGCGATCGTCGCCGTCTACGACACCGGTGAAGCCGAAACCGACGCCGGACCGCTGCCGTACATCGTCATGGAGTACGTCGACGGCGTCACGCTCCGCGACATCGTGCGCGGCGAGGGCCCGATGGCGCCGCGCCGCACCATGGAGGTCATCGCCGACGTCTGCGCCGCGCTCGACTTCAGCCACCGCAACGGCATCGTGCACCGGGACATCAAGCCCGCGAACATCATGATCAACCGTGCGGGCTCGGTGAAGGTGATGGACTTCGGTATCGCCCGCGCGATCTCCGACAGCTCCAGCCCGATGACGCAGACCGCTGCCGTCATCGGCACCGCCCAGTACCTGTCACCCGAGCAGGCCCGCGGCGAACAGGTCGATGCCCGCTCCGACGTGTACTCACTCGGCTGCGTGCTGTTCGAACTCCTCACCGGCGAACCGCCGTTCAAGGGCGACTCGCCGGTCGCGGTCGCCTACCAGCACGTCCGCGAGGACCCCGCGCTGCCGTCGTCGGTGAACCCCGACATCCCGCGCGAGCTGGACTCCGTGATCCTCAAGGCGATGAGCAAGAACCCCGCCAACCGGTACCAGAGCGCAGCCGACATGCGCAGCGACCTGGTCCGCGTCCTCGGCGGACAGCGACCGTCCGCCCCGATGGTCATGAACGAAGAGGACCGCACCACCATCATCGGCGCGGTCGACAACAGCTCCGGGCGCTACGCCGCCGCAGCCGCAGCGGGCACCGCGGCATCCGAGCCCGCGGCTCCCACACCGCCGTCACAGGGCAACCGGACCCTCAAGATGGTGCTGGCCGGCATCGCCGCGATCGCGGTCATCGGCATCATCGGCGCCTTCCTGTGGTCCCTCGGACCCGGATCCAAGGTCGAGCAGGTCACCGTCCCCGACGTCACCAACCAGTCGGCTCAGGCAGCGCAGTCCGAACTGCAGAACCTCGGGTTCCGCGTCCAGACCCAGCAGAAGCCCAGCAAGGTCGTCGGCGAGGGCAACGTCGTCTCGTCGATCCCCGTCGCCGGGGCGCGCGCCGACGAAGGCACCGTCGTCACGCTCGACATCTCCAGCGGCCCCGAGCAGGTGGACGTCCCGAGACTCGCCGGGCTGACGCAGGCGCAGGCCGCGCAGGCCCTCAGTTCCGTCGGGCTCGCCCTCGACCCGGCGATCGACCGCGCATCGTCCACAGCGGACCAGCTCGACAAGGTGACCGCGCAGGAACCCGCGGCGGGCGCCAAACTCGAACTCGACAGCACCGTCCAGATCACCCTCGGTACCGGACCCGAACAGGTCCGCATCCCGAACGTCGTCGGACAGACCCTCGAAGTCGCACAGCCGAACGTCGAGGGTGCCGGCTTCAAGGTCGAGGTCGAGAACATCGATTCCGGTCGACCCCGCGGGCAGGTCGTCGCCACCGATCCGACCGGTGGCGACACCGCCGCTCGCGGCAGCACCGTCCGGCTGAAGGTGTCCAACGGCAACATGATCGAAATGCCCGACCTCAGCGGTCAGACCGTCTCGCAGGCACTCACCACGCTGCGGAAGGAAGGGTGGACGGGCTCGTCCAGCCAGCTGGTGCAGCGCCCCGAGCCCACGCTGGAGACCGATCAGGTCGGCAAGATCGTCACGCAGGCGCAGCCCCCGGGATCTGAGGTGTCGAAGACGTCGACCGTCACGGTCGGCATCGGTCAGCTCGGGATTCCGTCGGGCGGCCGCTGACCCTGCTCCATCTTCCTGAATGGCCCATTCATTCGGTCAGACCGAATGAATGGGCCATTCAGGAACAAAGGGAAGAGCAGGTTCCGCCTGCAATGAGCGGATGGTGGAGCGTCAGGACGCGGTGAGGGCGTCACCGAGGGCGCGGGCGACCTCCGACTCGAGCGACGCGACCAGGGCCTCCGAGGGCCGCTCGCCGCACACCTCGAGCCAGTTCGCGAGCATCCGGTGGCCGCCCTGCGTGAGCACCGACTCCGGATGGAACTGGACGCCGTGGATCGGCAGGTCGCGATGACGCAACGCCATCACGATGCCGGTGTCGGTGTGCGCGGTCGGGATCAGCTCGTCCGGCATCGTCTCCGGCAGCACCGTCAGGGAGTGATAGCGGGTCGCGGTGAACGGACTCGGCAGGCCCGCGAGGACTCCGGTGCCGTCATGGGTGACCTGGCTGGTCTTGCCGTGCAGCAGCTCGGGCGCGCGGTCGACGGTCGCACCGAACGTGGCGCCGATCGACTGATGTCCGAGGCACACGCCGAGCAGCGGCGTCGACGCGTCCGCACACGCCCTGACCAGGTCCATGCTGGCGCCCGCACGCTGCGGGGTACCCGGGCCGGGGCTCAGCAGGATGCCGTCGAACTCCTCCGCGACGGCGGCACGGTCGTCGAGACGCGGATCGTCGTTGCGCCACACCGTCGCCGTCGTACCCAGCTGTCCGAGGTACTGGACCAGGTTGAAGACGAAGCTGTCGTAGTTGTCGACGACGAGGATGCGCATGGCGCCAGGATAAGCGGCACCGCGTCAGCGGGCGAACTTGGTGCGCATCTGACCGTCGAATGCCGGCACCGTCAGCGAATCCGACGTCGACTGTGTGTATCCGAGGCCGTAGCGAACCGCGTACTGCTTGAACAGGCGGACGCCGGGTTCGGCGTCGAGTGCCGCGGTGAGCCGGGCCGGGTCACCGAGTGCCGTCATCACGTACGGCGGACTGTATGTGCGCCCGTGCAGGAGCAGGGTGTTGCCGATGCAGCGCGGTGCGGACGTACTGACGATGCGCTGATCCTGCATTCCGACCGCGGTCGCACCGCCCGCCCACAGCGCGTTGAGCACGGACTGCACGTCCTGCTGATGCACGACCAGGTCGTCGGGACGGGCACCGGCCGGGTAGTTGCCGTCCGAATCGCGGGATGCGTCCGTCATCGTGACGGTGACGCCGGGTCCGGTGACCTCGGATCGCCCCGCTTCCCCCTCGAGGGCGCGCACCTGGTCGAGCACCGCCGCGACGTCGCTGTCGGAGTACCCCGCGGTGTCCTGCAGCTCCTCGACCCGCGTGGCGAGACCGTCGTGTTCATCGGTGACGCCGTCGAGGTCGGACTGCGCAGCCCTGACGAGGTCGGACAGCCTGGTGGTGTCGCCGCGCCGCAACTCGTCCCCCGCGGAGACTTCCCGGGCGGTCGCGAACAGCAGTCCCGCGACGAGGCAGACGATCGGTACGCACACGAGCCAGAACCGCGACCGGCGGACGGGTTCGGTCATGTGTCGCCTCCCGGCACGATCGGGTGTGAGCGGCACCGGGGACGGACCCGACCGGATCGCGCCTGCGTTGGCGTGTTCCCCGCTACCGTAGGCTCGAATGTACCTGGCAGGCGTCGACGACGACGCCGACCGCCGCACGTACACCGTTCATCCACAGGGCCTGCCGCCCTGATCACATCACCCGAGGACGTCATGCCGAAGTCGAAGGTCCGGAAGAAGACGGACTACAACATCGCTCCCGCGAACCGCACGCCGGTGAAGATCAAGGCCGGGCCGTCCAGCCCGATCTATGTGTCGGTGATGCTCGGCCTGATGCTGATCGGCCTCGCGTGGCTCGTCGTGTACTACCTCGCGGGCGACCAGATCGATTTCATCAACAACCTCGGCGCCTACAACTTCCTCATCGGGTTCGGCTTCATGGTTGCCGGTCTGATCATGACGATGCGGTGGCGCTGACCTCGGGTTTCGTCGACCCCCGCGGGTGTCAATTACACACCTGTCATTAATCCCCATGTGGATAACCTCTGTGGATAACTACGGGAGTATCTGTGCACAACCCGCACACGAGTTGGTCGACCCCCACCGCGGCGCTCGCGGCGACCGGCATCGGTGGTGTCGCGATGGCGGTCGCCGCGGTGACGCTGGCCGCTGACCCCGCGGGCCGGTTCCTCATCGGACTGGCCGCGCTCGGCCTCTTCGTGGTCACCGCACTGGGAGTGCGGCAGCGGCCCCGCCTCGCGATCCGCGACGACAACAGCGGGATCGTCCTTCAGCGACTCAGCGGCACGCTCGACGTGCACCGCGGTGACCTGAGCCGGGTGCGCATCGTGCGCTACCCGCGGCTCGGCCGTCGCGTCCCGATGTTGGAGATCGACGTGCGGCCTCCGGGATCCGACGACGACAAGCTGATCGTGTTCGGTCGCTGGGACCTCGGCACCGATCCCACGACGGTGTTCGAGGCGTTGAACTCCCGCGGACTCGTCCCACCCCCGAGGTGAACGTCAGAGGCCGAACTCGCTGCGCAGCTGCGCGGCTCGAAGCCCGATGAGGCCGACGGTGACGAGCGCGACGACGGCAAGCCCGATCCAGCCGATCCGAATCGCCTTCTCCCGGTCCTGCCCGGCGCCGAGCCACTGCGGCGCGTAGAGGAGTGCTGCCGCAGCAGCAGCGCCCGCGACCAGCCCACCCAGGTGTCCGAAGATCGAGATGCCGGGCACCGTGACGCTGATGATCACGTTGATCGCGATCACGCCGACCACGGGAGCCGGACTGCGGCGAAGCTTGAGAAGAATGACGGCCTGAGCTCCCATGATGCCGAAGATCGCACCGGAAGCACCCGCGGTGAAGCCGCCGTTCTCGAAGGCCATCACGGACGCCGACCCGCCGAGCAGCGAGATCAGATAGACGCACAGGTATCGCGAACGCCCGAACACCAGCTCCGTGTCGCGCCCGAGGATGTACAGCGCGAACATGTTGACCGCCAGGTGCAGCAACCCGAAGTGCAGGAAGCCGCTGCCCAGGATCCGCATCCAGTCACCGTTCGCGACGTCCAGCGGCGACAGCACCCACCGGCCGAAGAGTGCCGAATCGAAGACCGCCGCACCGGTGAACGGGTTCACGAACCCGCGGCCGTTGTCCATCACCGACTGCGCCTGTAGCGCCGTCACCAGGAAGACGACGACGTTGATCGCCATCAGCACATACGTCACGACCGGTGTCGGGAGCCCGGACCGGACCGGAGCGCCCGCAACCGTGCGCACCTGCGCGGTTCGGCGGTTGTCCTCGGCGACGCAGTCCACGCAGTGCTGACCGACCGAGGCCGGACGGAGGCATTCGGGGCAGGCGGGGCGTCCGCAGCGCGTGCAGGACAGCCCGGTGGGGCGGTCCGGGTGCCGCACGCACCGCGGTTGGGGTGGGATGCCCTCGCCGGGACCACCGCCCCAACCGGGGTTCGTCATCTGGTTCCTCGGTGGATCAGGAGATGGTGATGCTGTTGATCACGACCGGCTCGACCGGTCGGTCGGAGCGGTCGACCGGGGTGGACGAGATGGCGTCGACGACCTTCTTGGACTCCGCGTCGACGACCTCACCGAAGATGGTGTGGCGACGGTTCAGGTGCGGGGTCTGGCCCGTGGTGATGAAGAACTGCGAGCCGTTGGTGCCCGGGCCTGCGTTCGCCATCGCCAGCAGGTAGGCGCGGTCGAACTGCAGCTCGGGGTGGAACTCGTCGGCGAACTTGTAGCCCGGGCCGCCGCGGCCGGTACCGGTCGGGTCGCCGCCCTGGATCATGAAGCCGTCGATGACGCGGTGGAAGACGGCGCCGTCGTAGAACGGGCCGGACTTCTCGCCCTTGGCGTTCTCGGTGCTGTAGTCGGCGGACCCGTCGGCCAGGCCGACGAAGTTGGCGACCGTCTTCGGCGCGTGGTTGCCGAACAGGGCGATCTTGATGTCGCCACGGTTGGTGTGCAGCGTTGCGGTTGCGGTCTGATTCGGTGTGCTCACCCCTCCATGGTGCCATTCACGCGCCGCCGCGGCGCCATGCGCACGCACGAAGTGTCCTGGGAACATGTGCGAGAGTGGACAGATGACGTGCGCGACGAAGCAGACCCCGACTCCGGAACCGGTCGACCGCGATACCGAATCCTCCAGCCCCACGGCTCAATCGACAGCACTGCGACTCGCTCGGGCCTCCGCCCTGGGCGTCGCGAAAGGCACCGGCAGCGCGGTGAAGAGCGTCGGCGCACTCGGCGCCTACCTCGCCGGCCAGGGGTACGGGCTCGCGAAGTCCGGACTGACGCGATCGAAGGCGCTGCCCGCGGTCACCCTCGTCGACGAGGACCTGATCGTGGCCTCCGCCGCGGAACCGGCACGACGCGGTCGCACGCTGCGCAGGGTTCTCGTTGTCGGAGCGCTCGGGGCAGCGGTCGCCGCAGGCGTCGCGGTGTGGCGTCTGCGCAGACCCGAACCCGCACCGGTCGCCGCGCAGCCGCCCAGCCTCCGCGACTTCGATACCCCCGAAGCCGGAGAGCCGACGCCGTAGATCGGTTTCACGTGGAACGGGCCCGACAGATGTCGGGCCCGTTCTGTTGTGTCCGGGTCAGCAGTTGCCCGCGGTGGGTGCCCCGTTGAAGCGATCCAGCATGAACTGGGTCGCCTCGGGAAGCCCGAGCAGCATCGGCGCGACATGGTTCACCCCGAGGCCCCGGCCCATGGCGGGCGCAGCGTTCTCGGTGAATTGGACGGTTGCCCCGGCCGCACACCAGTCCGTCGCCAGCTGAGCAGCCTGCCCGAACGGCACGATGTCGTCCTGGATCCCGGACTGCACCAGCGCCGGTGCGGACGGCGTGAGGCGTCCGATCCGCTGCCGGTCCAGCAGTTCCCTCGCGACCGGCAATCGGTCCAGCACCACCGACAGCGGTTCACCGCTGCGGGTGAAGCTCGATGTCTGCTGGAATCCGAACGCCGCCGCCGTCTCCGCGACGCACTGGTCGGCGACCCGCGCCAGCATGTCCCGGCCACGGTCGTTGATCTCGACATCGAGCGACGGGCGCAGCTCCGGGTACGCCTCGACCAGACTGTTGATGGCGTAGCCGATCGCACCCGTCAGCGACGAGCCGTCGATTTCCTCGAGAGTCGCGAACAGATCCGCAGGCGGCGCCCCGGCGTACGTCCCCTTGACGTCCAGTTCCGGCGCGTACTGCGGTGCCAACTCGGCTGCCGCCGCGGCCGCACCGCCGCCCTGGGAGTAACCCCAGAATCCGACAGGACCGTCCGGCGCGATGGACGTCCCCGGCAGCGCCTGCGCCGCGCGCACCGCGTCCAGGACGGCGTGCGCCTCCGATTCGCGGTTGACGTAGGTGTGGACGCCTTCCGTTCCGAGTCCCTCGTAGTCCGTGACCACGACCGCGACGCCACGCAGCAGCAGGTTGTTCACCGCGATCGATTCGTATTCGACCATCGGCGCGAGGTGACTGTCGACGTTCAGGACCTGCCCGAACAGCTTGGACGGCGCGCACTGGTCGCCCTGACCGTGGGTTCCGATCGCGACGCTGACCAGCGGCCGCTCCCCCGCTCCGGTCCACGGTGCCTGTGGATCGAAGTACGTACCGGTGACCGCGATCGGATCGCCGTTCGCGTCGGCCGTGCGGTACATGATGCGCGTCGAGTCGGCAGGCAGCCCGCCGGTGGCCGTGGGAACCCTCAGGAGCATCGATGCCGGCTCGCTGCGGATCAGTTGCCCGGCCGCCGCAGGCAGTTCCGTCGGTGTCGAGTAGAAACCGGCCGGTGCCGCGCTCGCCTGGGCGGACCCTGTCACGGCACCTATCGCCAGTACGGCGGCGAGGGCGCACTGCACCCCTTTGCTGTTCACCACGTCGAGAACCCCCGAGAAGTTAGATGTTACCGTCAGTAACATATTGCCTCGGCAGGCTAGCACGGTGTCGGGCGTCACCGGGACCGCCGGATATGACGCAGCAGACGTACCGTGCACCGGGCGCACACAGAGTTGTCCACAATTCCACAGGCACCAACGCAAAACACCCCCACCGGAATCGGTGAGGGTGTTCGTCGAACTCGTATGTACTTCTTTGTGGAGCCTAGGAGATTCGAACTCCTGACATCTGCCTTGCAAAGGCAGCGCTCTACCAACTGAGCTAAGGCCCCGTCCGCGTCAGCGGCTGGTGACCTCGTGCCAGACATCTTCGCCGTCACGCTGCGCTCGCAGCTTGACGATTCCGAAGATCACTGCCACAGCGGTCAAGGCGACCAACAGAATCTTCATCCGCGAATCCTTCGTCGACACGGGGAGTGGGCCTAGGAGGACTTGAACCTCCGACCTCTTCCTTATCAGGGAAGCGCTCTAACCGCCTGAGCTATAGGCCCGTGTCCGGCTCGTGAAACTCTCTCTCGAACCGAGGCATGACACTACCTCACCGACCCGCAGCCACCCAAATCGGGTCGGTGAGGTAGAGAAAGACCAGGTCAGGTCCGTCTCGACCGATCAGTCTCGATCTGCCAGCGTCACCTCGACACCGCCGACGAGATCGGTGCAGAGGTTGTAGATGAACGCACCCACGGTGGCGAGTGCGGTGAACAGGATGATGTTGATACCGCCGATGAGGGCCGAGTACCCGAACACCTGCCCCGCGGTCACAAGACCGGACTCCGACGTCTCCGACACGATGTCGGTGAAGGCGTTGTTCAGTCGGTCCCACACACCCATGCCGTCCAGCACGACGTACAGGAACCCGATCGCGAACATCCACACGAAGAACATCGCGACCGACAGCACCAGCGCGACCTTGAGGGTGGACCAGGGGTCGACCTTGCGGATCTGCACCGAGGCACGCAGCGGGTCCCCGACCGGAGTCGCCGCCGCGACGACCACCGGCGGACGCTTACCCGTTGCCTTCGCAGGCTCCGCCGCAGGCGCGGGAACCGGCGTCGGATGCCGGACCTCGGACAGGTCGGGCAGGTCCTTGGCCAGGTCGGTGCGGTCGATGTGCCTGGTCGGCCCGTCGATGACGCCGGCCTTCGCCTGAGCGGCCTGCTTCCGTGCCTGCTCGCCTGCCGGACGACCCTGGGCCGGACGCGCCGGAGCCGGATTCTGCGGCGCGACCTGCGGCGCGGGCGTCTTGGGCGCTGCCTGCGGTGCAGCCTTCTGCGCGCCCGTCTGCGGTGCGGCCTTCTGCGGCGCCGACTGCGGCGCAGGCTTCTGAACGCCTGCCTGCGGCGTACCGTTCTGCGGCGCGGCCTTCTGGGGTGCACCGTTCTGCGGCGCGGCCTTCTGCGGCGCGGCCTGCGCAGCGGGCTTCTGCGCCCCTGCCGCCGGCACCGGCTTCGTCGCGGGCGAGGGAACCTGCTCGGACGGGCTCTGCGACTTCGGAGCGCCCGACGGCGACGGTGTGCCCTGCTGCTGCGCTGCGGGCTTCGCCGGGGGAGCCGCCGCCGGACGGGGAACCTGCGCCCCCGCGGGTGACGGCGTTCCGGCGGACTGCTGCTGCGGTCCGGCCGGTCGGGACGCGGGGGCAGGCGGAGTGCCCGCACCCTGCGGCCCACGCTGCCACGGCGGCGTCTGGGCACCGGTCCGGGTGGGTCCGGCGCTGACGGCACCGGAACGTCCGGACGGCTGCGGCCCCGCCGCTCCCGACTGCGTCGGGGAACCACCCTGTACCGGCGAAGCACCCTGTGCCGCGGAACCACCCTGCGGCGCGGGCCCGCTCGCCTGTGATCCCGGCACGCCCGACTTCGGCGCATCGCCAGGTGCCGACTTCGAATCCCCGCCCACCGCTGCGGTGGCCGACCCGTTCGATCCCGGCTTCTCCCCCGGGTTCTTCACCGGATCGGCGTTCTTGGCAGGGGTGGCAGGCTTTCCGTTGGCCGACCCGTTCGCCACGCCACTCGACCCGTTGTTCGGGCCTGTGTTCGGCTCGGTAGAACCCACCGGGATCGGCCGGTCACTACCCGGCTGGTGGGGAGTGCTCACTTACGACTCCTTCGCTGCGTCAGTCGCGGCGGTGTCCGCCTCTTCGGGTTCATCGGCGTTGCGCGCGATCGCGAGCAGGGTGTCACCGTCACCGAGATTCATCAACCGCACGCCCTTGGTCTGCCGGCCTGCCTTGCGGACTTGCTTGGCCGCCGTACGGATCACGCCTCCACCGGAGGTGATGGCGTACAACTCGTCGTCGTCGTCGGCGATGAGCGCTCCGACCAGGGTGCCACGCTTGGGGTCGTACTGGATCGTCAGCACTCCCTTGCCGCCGCGACCCTGCACCGGGTAGTCCTCCATCGCGGTCCGCTTGGAGTAACCGCCGGAAGTCGCGACCAGCAGGTACGTCCCCTCCTTGACGACGTTCAGCGACAGCAGCGCGTCCTCGCCGTTGAAGCGCATGCCCTGGACACCGGACGTCGCGCGTCCCATCGGCCGCAGTGCCTCGTCGGTCGCGGAGAACCGGATGGACTGCCCCTGCTCCGACACGAGCAGCAGGTCGTCGTCCGCGGAGCACAGCACGGCTCCGACCAGTTCGTCCTCGCCGCGCAGGTTGATCGCGACGATGCCGCCCGACCGGTTGGAGTCGAAGTCGGAGAGCTTCGACTTCTTGACCAGGCCGTTGCGGGTCGCGAGCACCAGGTAGGGCGCGTCCTCGTACGTCTGCAGGCGGATGACGCCCTGGATCCGCTCGTCCGGCTGGAACGCCAGCAGGTTCGCGACGTGCTGCCCGCGGGCGGTTCGACCGGTCTCGGGCAGCTCGTAGGCCTTCGCGCGGTAGACGCGTCCCTTGGTCGTGAAGAACAGCAGCCAGTCGTGCGTCGAGGTGACGAAGAAGTGCCGGACCAGGTCGTCCTGCTTCAGTTCGGCACCCTTGACGCCCTTGCCGCCACGCTTCTGCGAGCGGTACAGGTCGGTCTTCGTCCGCTTGGCGTACCCGGTTTCGGTGATCGTGACGACCACGTCCTCGCGGGCGATCAGGTCCTCGTCGGCGACGTCACCGTCGGCGGCGATGATCCGGGTGCGGCGGTCGTCGCCGTACTTGTCGACGATCTCCTTGAGCTCGTCGCGGACGATGGCGCGCTGACGCTCCGGCTTCGCGAGAATGTCCTGGTAGTCGGCGATCTCGAGCTCGATCTCGGCGAGCTCGTCGACGATCTTCTGCCGTTCGAGGGCGGCGAGGCGACGCAGCTGCATCGCCAGGATCGCGTCGGCCTGGATCTCGTCGACGGTGAGCAGGTTCATCAGGCCCGCACGCGCGACGTCGACGGTCTGCGAGGCGCGGATCAGCGCGATGACCTCGTCGAGCGCGTCGAGGGCCTTGACGAGGCCGCGCAGGATGTGGGCGCGTTCCTCGGCCTTGCGCAGCAGGTAGCGGGTCCGCCGGACGATGACCTCGAGCTGATGGGTCACGTAGAGGCGGATCATCTGGTCGATGCGCAGGGTGCGCGGCACCCCGTCGACGATGGACAGCATGTTGCAGCCGAACGTCGTCTGCAGCTGCGTGTGCTTGTAGAGGTTGTTCAGCACGACCTTCGCCACGGCATCGCGGCGGACCGTGACGACGATGCGCAGGCCGGCGCGATCCGAGGACTCGTCGTGGATGTCGGAGATCCCGGCGATCTTCGCGTCCTTGACCTGCTCGGCGATCGCGTTGACGAAGTTGTCGGTGTTGACCTGGTAGGGCAGCTCCGTGATGACGATCGTGGTCTGCCCCTTGGCGTTCTCCTCGATCTCCACGACGCCACGCATCCGCACCGAGCCGCGGCCGGTCCGGTAGGCGTCCTGGATGCCCTGGCCGCCGACGATCAGGCCCGCGGTCGGGAAGTCGGGGCCCTTGACGCGCTCCATGACGGCTTCGAGGGTGGCCTCGTCGTCGGCCTCATGGTTCTCGAGCGTCCAGTAGATCGCCTCCGCGACCTCGCGCAGGTTGTGCGGCGGGATGTTGGTGGCCATGCCGACGGCGATGCCGTTCGAGCCGTTGATCAGCAGGGCCGGAACGCGGCTCGGCAGGACCGTAGGCTCCTGCGTCTTGCCGTCGTAGTTGGGCGCGAAGTCGACCGTGTCGTGGTCGATCTCCCGCAGCATCTCCATCGCCAGCGGCGTCAGGCGGCACTCGGTGTATCGCATGGCGGCGGCGCCGTCGTTGCCTCGGGAACCGAAGTTGCCCTGGCCGTCGACCAGCGGGTACCGCAGCGACCACGGCTGCGCCATACGCACGAGGGTGTCGTAGATCGACGAGTCACCGTGCGGGTGGTAGTTGCCCATGGTGTCGGCGACCGGTCGCGCGGACTTCACGTAGCCGCGGTCCGGGCGGTAGCCGTTGTCGTACATCGCGTAGAGCACGCGCCGGTGAACGGGCTTGAGACCGTCACGCACGTCCGGCAGGGCGCGGCCGACGATCACGCTCATCGCGTAGTCGATGTAGCTGGACTGCATCTCCTGCTGAATGTCCACAGGCTCTACGCGGTCGTGCCCCGGTTCGTCCGGCGGCAACGTGGTGTCAGTCATCGGCTCCTCTTCTTCTCAGCATCGGTGTGCCGGGTGCGACGGCCGCGGACAGAGCCCACGGACCCGGGGCGACGGTGACTTCGGAAGGCCGAGCTCCCGACGTCCCGCGTCGCACAACCACACAAGTCTATAGGTGCTGGTCAGCTAGAAGCGGCAGCCTCGGCGGCGCGGAACCGATCGAAGCGTGCCACGCGTCATCTCCGCCCGGATTCCTGCTGCGTCCAGGCGCGGGCCTGCGCCTCGAGTTCCGCGGTCACGCGGTCCGGGGCCATGAGCAGCGCCACGATCGGCACCACGAGGATCAGCATGCTCAGCACAAAGGCGGCGAACAGGATGACGAAGATCTCGGCGCCCGGTGGGATCGGCGCGGAGTCGTCGATCCGGACGCGCAGCGACGCCATCATCGCCGCGTGCATCAGCACGGGGGCCAACGCGACCGCGACCGAACCACCAACGAGGGTGACGCGCCGGACGTCGGCCTGGGACAACCACACCACGCCGAGCGAGCCGAGCACCGCGACCACCGCCGCGACCGCGATCAGTGCACCGTCCATGTACGTGCGGCCCTGGACCTCGATCGACCGCATCGCGACATAGAAACCCACCGTCAGGCCAAGTCCCATGACGACCGCGGCCGCCATGTTCGTGACGATTCTGGTGTCGCTGCTCGACTGCCCGTCGGCGGAGGTCCGCCGCCTGCTCAGCAGCAGACCCGCGAAACTGGCCGCGTCACAGATCAGCAGCGATGCCACCGCACCGGTCCGGTCGAAGCGGATCACGCTGCCGTCGACGGCGAAACCGGCCAGCGCGATGATGGTCGGGAGCCAGAACGCCACCCCGCCGATTGCCAACGCAGCCAACACCATCCACATCCGGGGCCGGGTGGCGGAATAGGCGGCGCGGCGGGCACAGGCAATCCCGACATAGGTTCCGGTCGCGCCGATGGCGACGGCGAGGAAGATCACCCAGATCCCCATCGACAGGTTGTGCACTTGGTCCGACATGCTGCGGATCGTCGCCTTTCGGTGATGGGTACTCGGGGCCGGACCGCTAGGTCAGGCGACCGTCTGACCGAGGCGGCGCAGCGCGTACTCGGTGATCGCGACGAGCGCGCTCTTCGCCGACTCGCGCTGCCGGGCGTCGATCGACAGGATCGGCACGTCTGCGGGGAGCGCCAACGCCTGCCGGATGTCCTCGGGGTGGTAGCGCGGAGCGTCGTCGAACTCGTTGATCGCCACCAGGAACGGCAGGTTTCTGGCCTCGAAGAAGTCGACGGCGGCGAAGGACTCGTCGAGCCTGCGCGTGTCGATCAGGACGATCGCGCCGATCGCCCCCCGGATCAGGTCGTCCCACATGAACCAGAAGCGGTTCTGGCCGGGCGTCCCGAACAGGTACAGCACCAGGTCGTCGGCGAGGCTGATCCTGCCGAAGTCCATGGCCACCGTCGTGGTCGCCTTCTGCGGCGTGGCGCTGATGTTGTCGACGCCGGCGGAGGCGTTGGTGACCAGTGCCTCCGTCCGCAACGGGACGATTTCGGAGACCGTCCCGACGAGGGTCGTCTTGCCGACTCCGAATCCGCCTGCCACGACGATTTTCGTTGAAGTCACCTGGCTGTTGCGCCGGGTGTCAGATCTTGCGAAGTCCACCGAGGACCCTTTCGATCAGATCGCGACGTTCCTTGTCGCTCGAGTCGTCCTGAAGTGTTGCCATGATCCGGACGTGCCCGGCCTCGACGAGGTCGCCCACCAGTACGCGGGCGACTCCGATCGGAACGCCGACCCTGGCGGCGATCTCTGCAACTGAGGGTGATTGCGAACACAGTGCCACAATCGCCGAATCGACATCACCGAGTTCGAAAGCCCTGTTGTCCGGGTCGGGCAACGTCTGGATCAACGCCTCGATAGCCAGCTCGACCTTGGGCTTGGTTCGTCCCGAGGTCAGCGAATACGGCCGGACCAGACTCGGTCCGGCCCCGCCGGGGGCGTCGTAGAACTCGTCCATCGTGTCTCCGTCAGGTACCGATCGACGTGCGCGGGACGGCCTGGACCGACGCGCCGACCCTGTCGACCAGGAGGGCCATCTCGTACCCGATCTGTCCGATGTCGCAGTTGGTCGACGTCAGCGTGGCGAGGTGCGAACCGTCGCCGACGCTCATCAGCAGCAGGTAGCCGTGCTGCATCTCGACAACCGACTGCAGGACGCCGCCACCGTCGAACAGGTTCGACACGCCTGCGGACAGGCTCGCGAGACCGGAGGTGACGGCAGCGAGCTGCTCGGCACGATCGGTCGGCAGGTGCGCGCTACCCGCCATGAGCAGGCCGTCCGCGGAGACGAGGACGGCGTGCGACACGCCCGGGGTGTCCCGGGCGAAGTTCGAGACGAGCCAGTCCAGCGGATGGCCGTCGGACACATGATCGCTGCTCATCGATCTCCTTCATTGCTGTTGCCTTCGGTACGGCCCGCGGCACGGCCCGCACGAATACCCATCTGATGTCGGCTGAGATTGTCACGAACCGACTCCGGGTCGCGCAGTCGCGCACGCGGTTCGGCGTTGTCGACGCTGCCCGGAACGAGCCGTCGTCCGGGCAACCGCTGCGGGAGACCCGACTGCGTATGCCGTTCGACCGGTGCGACGGAAGCTCGCTCGGCGGCCTGCCACCCGGCGTCCGCCGCGGTGTTCCAGTCGCTGCTCGACCCGCCCGGTTCGGTCGGGTCGGTCAGCCAGTCCGAGACCATGCCCGAGAAGATCGGCGTCCCCGTCGCGGTGACGTCCTGCGTCGGAGGGGCGGACGGCCGGTTCTGGAAGAACGACGCGGTCTTGACCGGGTTGCTGCGGTAGCGGTGCCGGGTTCCCTGCGCCTCGTTCGGGTCGTCCTGGCCCAGCGGATCGGGACGCTCGCCGGTCGGAGCCTGCGGCGGCAACTTCTCCACCGGGACCTGCGGAATCGAGGCTGGCCGTGGCGCTCCGCTGGCCCCGGGCGTGCGCTGGGGAAGACCCGACGCGGCGCCCGGAACACGTTGCGGCAGGCCGCTCGGTGCGATGCCCTGCCCGTTCGTCTCCGGTTCGCCGGACCGGGGTTCTGCCGTTGCCGGAGCCTGCACCGACGAGGACGGTTCGGAGGGAATCGAGGGCGCGGCGGGCGCCGATGCCGACGGAACCGGTGGCGCAACGGGTGCGGCCGGAGTCGGGGCG
>NZ_SCOY01000052.1:0-23284 GCF_005503035.1 Rhodococcus sp. Q | reverse complement strand
GCCGGGGACTGGATGGTGCGCAGCGCGGTGCCGCCGGCCGCCCGGTGCGGGCCAGGGTGTCGTGCCCGCCCCGAATGGCGGAGGGGGACAAGAGTTCGCGGACCTGCGGGGCGGCCGCCGTGTCAGGGGCTACCTGCCCCTGACAGAGTGAACCTGGTGCACCCTGCCTGGATGAATGGGGGGACGCGTTCTCAGCAGAGCGCGCCGACGGCGGCACCGACATAGGCTGCCGCGTCGTTGGCGGCGAAGCCTCTTTCCACGAGGGTCGACTCGGCGTAGTCCATGCCGTCGGTCATGGTGAATCCCGCGTCGACGGCGTTTCTGACGACCTTGCAGATGCTTTCGCCGAGGGCGACGGCGTTGGACTTGGTGGAGTACTCGACGTCGTTGGCGTTGAGGGTGGCGATGAACGCGGCCTGCGAGGTGCCCGAGCTGGATTGGGAGTTCGAGCGGGCGGTCGGTTCCGGCACGGTGAAGACGGGTTCCGACGCGGAGTCGGGTTCCGGCTCGGAGTACACGGGTTCCGGTGTGTACGTCGACGTCGCGTCGGCCTGAGCGGGGGCGTCGTCGCCCGTGAGCTCGGGGACAAGAACGACCGCCGCGACCACCACGGACAACCCGGCCACCAATATCCACGCCGCGGCGGCCATCGGGTACTGGCCAACGCTCCGGTCACTTCGATACGCGATCAGGCATTCCTTGCAGAGCCGGCCGCCGGGTACCGCCGGGCGGGTGCAGTTCCGGCACTCGTCTCGGCGCAGCGGCACCAACCGTTCCGCCGTGGATTTGAACCGGAACCCGCGGTCGCCGCTGTCGTCTTCGCTCACCACGTCATCCCCTCGATCCGTCACTGCCTCTGTCTGAGGGGTATCCACCCGGTGGGTGTGAGTGTTACGGCCACACGCCGGGGACTGGACGACCCGTTGTCGCGGTTGGCGGCTCGCGTGCCTGCGCGGCACGACCGCGCCGCGGAGGCTGGCACCGGGATGCGGAATGGCGGCACCGGTTCGCGATGGGCCGTTGTCCCCTCGCCGAGTCGGCCTGGAACGCAAAGAACCCCCGGCGCCTGACCGCGTTACCGCGGGCGCCGGGGGTTCTCGCATCCCCTACCAAAAGGATCCCGCAAGGATAGGGCATCCCGCTGCGCGGGGAACAACCCTACGCAGAATCGTCGCCGCCTCAACGGGGACAGTGCTCGGCTCTGGGACGTCGGGGTGATCCGGGGCCGCGTTCTCAGCAGAGCGCGCCGACGGCGGCACCGACGTAGACCGCCGCATCCTCCCGCGCGTAGCCCTCCCCGACCATGATGTCCTCGGCCTGGTCCATGCCGGCGTCCCTGGAGCGGCCATCAAGGATTACGTCGCGCACGACGGCGCAGATGCTCCGGCCGAGCCGGACTGCGTTGGCCTTGTTGGTGTAGGGGACATCGTTGACGTTCAGGGTGGTGATGAATGCGGCCTCCGAGGCCGCCGTCTCGGACACGTAATCGTCGGCCGCCGACGAGTCGTCCCGCGCCGAGTACTCAGGTTCGGTGGTGAACACGGTCTCCGAGGTGGTCTCGGGTGCCGGCGCGGGGTCGAACTGCACGTCGGCCACTGGGGCCGCCGCAGTTGGCGTGGGCTCGTCGCCGCCGAAGAGTGCGAAGGGGATAGCGATCAGCGTCGCGGCCGCCGACAGGAGCAGCACCGCGGTCACCGTCGGATACTTGCCGATGCTTGGATCGTTCCGGGCGTTGATCTTGCACGCCTCGCACAGCGAGCCACCAGTTTCGGCTACCCGCGTGCAGTTCAAGCACTCGGACTTCCTGAACGGCAGCAACCGCTCCCACACGGTCTTGAATCTGAAACCCCGGTCGTCCACGCTGTGCTCCACTACGTCTCCCCCGCGTCCTCCGTCGTTTACCGCTGTCCGCGGGTTATCCGGCCACTGGAGGCGGGTGTTACGACATCACGGCGGGGACTGGACCAGTACGCGCACGTCGCGACTAGGCGCGTGACAGCCCCTGTGCCGGCACGTCGGGTTGTCGCCGACAGTCCGGGCGTCGTTCGAGCTGACGAGGCGTTGGCGTCATGGGTGCCTGCCACTGCCGGAGGGCGACGATCACCTGCTGGCGGCTCAGTCGCGACCGGCGCGTGGGTGACTCTCTCACTCTCCCCCGTAGGGCGGGGCTCTGTACTTCGACGTGGTGCACTGTCGGTCGAACAGGCTCTAGGCCGAACCTGGACCGGGTCGATACGCTCCGCGCATGTCGCGGAGAACGCATCTCACCATTGCATTGTGTGCCCTAGCACCTCTGATGGCGGTGGTCAGCTCTTGCTCGAGCGGCAGCAGTAATGCAAGCGAGGAGGCCGTCACTGCCCCCACCGCGACCAGCAGCCCTGCGGCTGCCACCAGCTCGACCAGAACCACCACCGCGGGGAGCACGGCGGCCGCCGCTGTCGATCCCTCCAAACTCGATGGCATCCTCGTCGCCGTACAGCCGACAGACAAGGATCCGCTCGAGATCGGCACCATCGACCCGACGACCGGCGACTATACGAAGGTCGGCACTTTCCCCAATGGCGCGATCGGCCCGAATTGGAAGCTCTCACCCGATCTGACCCGGGCTTGGCCAGTTCTTCTTTCTCCTGCTCGCTGCCGCGACCTTCGCGTCGGCGGTCGCCGTCTGGCGTCGACAGAAGATGGCTCCGACACGTGCGGAGTTCGTGTCCGTCTCCGCCCTCGTGCTGTCCGTCTCGATGCTGACCTGATCGGTGCACTGAACTGACTGTGGCCCGCCCTCGGAGGGCGGGCCACAGTCGTCAGGTGATGGTGTAGCCGAGCTGATGTGCAGCAGTCGCGATCGGACCGTCGAGGGCGGGATGCGCAAGCGGCAGCGACAGCGCGGGGCGGGCGGGGAACGCGTCGGTGGCGCGTTCGACCAGCGCGACGCTCACGCTGCCAGCGAACCGGCCCCGGTAGATGACGCCGTCGAGGTCGCTGTGGGCACGGAAGATGGTGCGCGCCCAGTGCTGGCTGCGGCGGTGCGGGGCGCAGTCGAGGGCGTGGTTGCCGCCGACTCGGGTCGACCACGCCGCGCCGCCGATCCCGGACACGTCGAGCAGCCGCAGCGGCCGCAGGAACCGCAGCCCGGTCAGGTACGGGTCGCCGTACTCGCGGTCGATGACCCGCGCCGACTGGAACGCTTCGGCCAGGCCACCTCGGGGACTGGATGCGCCGTACCACATGCCGTAGCCGGGGTGATCGCCCACCTCGCGCGGGTGGTGGTCGAATCGCAGGATCGGCCCGTAGGTCCGCATCCCGTTCCACGGCAGGACGTGACCGCCGGTGGTGCGGTGCACGCGCCACACCAGCTCGGTGGGCTGCCAGGTGATCAGTTCGTCAGGATGAACTCCCGCGTCGCGGAGGACGGAGGCCGTTGGGGGTGGGGGCAGCATCGACCCCATCTACGCCGATTCCCAGTCTGCGGCGGTGATCACGGCGGCGGCCTGCTCGATGTCCGAGGCGGTGCCCGCGCTGCCCGTCAGCCACGCCACGATCGACACCGGGCGGCCCTCCACGGTCAGGGACGGCTGCGGCTGAGTCAGCAGCGCCTGCACCGTGAGCGGGTGCAGTTCCTTGCTCAGCAGCGGCAGCACCTGATCGAGGAACGGGACCGCGCCGGCAGCGGTGAACTGTGCGGGCGGCAGCAGGCGGCGGCGGCCCGAGGTGAACGCCCACAGGGTGCCGTCGGTCAGGCGTTGGCGGACACGGGCTGTGGTGACCCCGAGGCGTTCGGCGGCGTCGGCGACCGACAGTGAGCGGTGGACCAGGTCCTGCATGCGGATGTCGCGGTCCACCCGCGCTGCGGTCGCGGCGGCGGGGTCGGTGACGAATCCGGCGTCGGTGAGCAGTGCGGCGTCGTGCTCGGACAGGGCCAGTCCGGCCGGGTCCTTCACGGAGAGGCCGTGCACGATCCGCGCGAAGAACTCACGGTCGACGTCGGCGCCGGTCACTTCCCGCACCGCGGCCTCGAAGTCCAGGTCACCGTGCCGGTAGCGGTCCTCGACGCTTCGCCTCGTGTCCCCCATCCCCATCGCCTCCTTACAGTCATTTGCTCGCGTAAATCCACGATAGTGGCGGGTGGGGGCGAATCGCCACCTGATCTTGGGCCTCCCCCGCCAACTCCCCCGCTCATCGGCTCCACGTCCCCACACCCGGGACCAAAGCGCCCTGTTGGAGTGCCGCACCCCGGAAATCCGACCGACACAGTGGCACCCATCAGCAACCCCCGACGAGGAGACGCACACGATGAGCACCGACATGCAGGCCGCCGCTCCGAACACCGACGAGACCACCCTGGTGGCCGGCGACCAGATCGCCATCCAGGTGATCGCCGAGTACATCGCGGAGTGCGCCCAGATCACCGTCGAGCAGGCCACCGACCAGGCGATCGAGCTGGTCGGACGCCTGGTCGGTGACCTGGGCGTACTTACAAGACCAGGCGCACCTCATTGCAGCGCACACCCGCGCCGACGTCCAGGCATGGTTCGACAGGTCCTCTAACGCCGCTCTACCTACGCTCACCCGTGGGTAGCCTCCACCCGTCACCTTCCCGCCGATGTTCGACCACGAGCCCGCAGCAGCTATATGTGAGCGAACCCACGGCGTGTTCCGGGCTGCGGCGAATTCAACTCAACTAACCTCTGGCTCGGGCGAGAACACCCCCCAGTTCTCGCCTGCTCGAGCACTGCACGATGCCGAGCAGCCAAGGCCTGGAGATCCTCCTCCCCGAGACCTCCAGGCCTTGGCCCGTCCCGCTTCTCTGGCGCTGCCGGAGCCTCGAGCGGGAGCGCGGTGACGCGTAGTGGACCGCCGGGCATTCAAGACACGGCAGGTGATAGTCGTTCAGTTGACACCCTGCCCCTCAGGAAAATTGACCGAAAGGCCACACCCGCTCTCAGCCAACAGCTATTGCGCAGTGATCACTATCCGCAGCAGAGGAGCGGACTATGCCAATCCCTCAGGAGTCTTGCTCAGCGATGAAGCACGCCAGCGTCGACCTGGACGCTATGGCGGTGGGCGCACTCACATCCGTTCGCCGCCTGCGGTAGCGACGGCGCTTCCTCAGCACAAAACCAGCCCGTGGCGATACTCGACTCGGCACCGCTACCACGATCGCACAACCCATCGACGTCAAATCTGTACGGGCCTGGGCCCGTACAGCCCGCAGCAACCTCGTCGTCAGCGCCGGATGGTTCGACTGCCACCGGACAATACCAACCACATACCGGCGAACAACCGGTCACGCCAAAAAACAACGATGCCTTCGACGACACCTCCGACCAATACTCTGACACTAGCCAGAAGCTGATCAGCCGCAGCAACTTTCGGCTCGACCTGGCACAGCGGATCCGCCCGCCGATAGTCGACGACGAGGCTGATCAGGTGATTGCCGACATCAACGAGCAGGACCGAACGGTTACCGCGACCATCAAGCAGCCCGACGGATCATCCATCGTCCAACATTTCGATATCGCGACTCCATACGAAGTAGAGGCGCAGTGCAATTCGGACGGGACCTTCAACGTGGAGAAGCGGTGATCCCGGTTCGAGGTCAAATGACCGAACGCCAACGGCAAGCCGATCGACGCTGTGTTCACCGACTTCGAGGCCAGCAACGACCGCGGGAATCCGAATTGTGGCCTGCGGCACCGGCAAGACACTCACCGCACTGGAGATCGCCGAATGTGCTGCCACCGAGAACGGCGGCAGCGCGAAAATCCTGTTCACGGCGCCGTCGATCTCCGTGCTCGAGCAGACGTTACAGGAGCGGACCGCGCAGACCAGGTAGCTCGGCCGGCGTTTGCCGTGCGCTCGAACACCAAGAGTCTCCCGCTCCGCAGAGGACGTCACCGACGTCGATGTCGCGATCCCCGTCACCACCGACCCGGCGACCGTCGCTGCTGAGATGGGCCACCACAAGCAGGTCATCGTCGGCACGGCCAGGCCCAAAACCGCGGGAGATGCGTGACGGGCACGGCAACCGAGGCGGGAGTGCCTACGCGCGAACTGCCACCAGAACGAGAATCACTCCACACTCCCTACGCAATCCGGCCAGCGTGTGGGCCGACTCCGACGACCGCGTCGAGCTCACCGGGTGTGTTCATCTATCCACCAACACTTCTCGAGTCGCCGCATCGCCAGAGTGAGCGGTGTCGTGTGCCCGCAGCCACACCACGGGGATCCGGGGATGTGACTGCGGGCACGCCGCACAACTACGAGCAGCGCCGTTAGTGGAGGCCGAGGGCGTCGATCAGGGACCGTTGTTCGGCATCGGTGAAGTGCTTACGCACTGCCTCGGCGAGCACGGCCGGGTCGACGCTGAGTTTGCGCAACGCCTGAACGACCTTTTCGGCCGGTTCGACCTCGCCTGCCGGCTCCTTGGGCTCTTTCGGCTCTGGTGCCGGCGTGGTGGGATCCGGTTCCGGTGGGGTGTTGTTAGTGTCACCGTCCTGGGAGGCCTGCCAGGCCGCGACCTGCTCTTCGAGCGGCACCCTCGCCAGCGAACGCGCGGCGCGGACCGCGAGGTCCCCCGCGCGCAGCGCAGCCTGCAGCTCGGGAGCGAGTTTGAGCAGGGCCCGGCGCTGGGACACCCAGCCGTTCGATCGGCCCAGCTTGGTGGCCGCGGCGGCGGCGCTGCCGAACTCGGCGACCATCAGCTCGACGGCTTTGGCTTCTTCGAGGACGTCGAAGTCGCGGCGGTCGATGTTCTCACTGGTCGCGGCCCAGAGGATCTCTCCCCTGCTGACGGCGATGCTATCGCGGACGACGACGTCGAGACCGATGCGGCCGTACTTGGCGGCCGCGGCGAGACGGCGGTTGCCGTTGACGACAATGTATTTCGCGTCGGCGAGGTCATCTTCGTCGTCCGGCCACAGGGCGAGCCACGCGGCGCGACTAACCGCGGTGCCCGGCTGGAGTTGTCGGTCGGCGATTGTGGACAGGTCCTCGAGGTCACCAACCTCGTCGCGCGGGTTGCGGGGGTTGGCGACCAGATCGGTGAGGGGAACGTCCGCGAGGAACTTTCCGTCGACGCTCTCGGTGTTGGCGGGTGTCGGCGTGACGGTCTTCTTGCGATCGACTGGCGAGTTGTCTCCGACGGAGCTGACCAGTGATGCGAAGTTCGCCCGTCCGCCCTTGGGGGCCATCAGCGACCACCATCCGCGAGCTCGAGGCTTAGCTTGTAGAAGTCCTCTCGCGCCTGGAGTGAGACGCGATTGGTTTCGTATTCGGTTACGACGCGGCCTTCGGCTGCGGCGCGGGTGTGCACCTTGTAGTGTCGAATGACGGTACGGGCGAGAGGCCATCCGTTGGCCTGCACGAACTCTCGAGTCTGGTCGAGATCAGTTTTGCCGTCGCGAGGGTCCCAGTTGTTGACGACGACGATGAACCGCTTGTTGAGGGGCTCGAGGACCTGCTTGATGGTGCGGGCTGTCGGATCGAAGCACAGCGGCTCAGGTTCAATGGGGACGATCACGAGGTCTGCGACATCCAAGACAGCACGGAGTGCGTCGCCGGAACTGCCAGCACCCAGGGCGTCCGTACCGTCGTCGTTGCCGGACAAGTCGATCCATCCGGGGGTATCGACGTAGACATGCTTGATGCCTGGAAGATTGCCGAGGTTGCGGAGGACGTCGAGGTTGTCGTGCACCTGGTCGATGAGGAACGGTAGTTCTTGTACCCGGGAGGCCCACCACACGGCTGAGCCTTGGGGGTCTACTGAGATAGCTGCGACGGGTGATTGGACGTCGTCATCGTCTCTGGTGAGTACGTCCGCTTTCACGGCCGCGAGATTCATTGTCAGGGTGGACTTTCCAACTCCACCCTTCTGGTTGAGCATGACATGCACAGCCATCGATTAACCTCCGTATACTTCGCCCCTGTCGGGGCTACTTCGGACTCCCACCGCCACGATGCGATCGGGTGGTGATTAGCGCGTACATCATCGTAATCGGTTTGAGGCCGAGTTTTCTACAGCGCTTGATGGCCACGATAGGCACCTGCGTCTGTGCTGCTTAGAGAGCTGTCTGATGTGGTTGCTGCGGTTGCTGTAGTTCGCCGACTGTTGGCAATGGTGTCCTGCCGACAGATCCGATCTGTCGTATCGAGTACCAACGGTTTCGTTATGGAAATCCGTTCTGCTGCAACCCGATACGCCGGTTTCACGACAAGCTCGGAATGCTTGATCAGGCGGGAAGTGCCTGCTGCGTACGTGATTGCGGAGGATTGTCGGGCATTGTCGCCACCCCCCTACGCCTCTCCGAGCTGCGGAACATAGATCTCAATTTTTTGGTCACAGTTCGGCGTGTCGGGTCGAGATCGGCCCAAGGGCTGCGATATATCAACCATTGGTTGAGACTTTCCGCATCAGGCGATTGGCTTTGTCGATGAGATGATCAATCACCTGAGGTTATTTCGTCACTGTGACAATAAATGCCACTACTTTGGTCGGTATCACAGCCTAGGTCTACCAGGGTGAGTTTCTTCCTTATAGCCGCACGGACGGCCGAGCTCGCTTCTGCTCACCCCCATCACACCAATACCCCAGCCTGACGCCGCCATACTTCTTCAACTCAACCCAGATCAGCCAAGAAGGGCGGCGCGACGACCCTCCATCCACCCGATTCCACTGGCGCGACTACTGTCGCGCTGCTGGAATCTGACTCCCTAGATGACCACCATGAAACTAGACTGACCACATCAGATACTCGTGCTCGAACCTCAGGTTCAGCACACGACCGTCTTCAAGGTCGCGGTGTGGTTTACCGCGGTAAACCAACGCATTCCCGAACTTCTTCAATGTCATGACTCATTGGCCGCCCGACGCATCCAAACATGAGGACTTGGCTCGGAGGCTGCACCGCTACGCCATTGACGGGTTTGTCACCCGTATCCAACGAGGTACGGGAGAGCCGGCGATCCAGATTCGTGTCCTAGCCTTGCACTTGCCGAAAGGGATGTTTACCGCGGTAAACCTAGTCGCAACCCGCGTGAATCCAGAACCGTGAGACATCGGATGTCCAGCATTGATAGCAGCCGATCGAGTGACCGCGCTCCCCCACTCCCCAAACTCGCATTGCGGATACAGCGACCGGATTACCCGATTCCTCCGAAGTTGCGCGATATAGCACGGTTCCATGTCTACCGCCTCTGTAGGCAGCTTTGCTGCGTAGCGATCACCGCCCTTCCGGCGCCGATACCCACCCCGCTCTGAACTCCCGCTCTTGGACGGTTTACCGCGGTAAACCGTCCAAGAGCGGGAGTTCAGACGAAAGGAAATGAATCCGGCGGATTCCTGCGACCATCCGCACAGAATCATGACGCGTGGTTTACCGCGGTAAACCATCCACACAGGCGGCCACTGCTCACGCTCACCTCGAAGGCCCGCTCATGCTCTGCTTCCACTCGCGTCCTCACCCGCCTCCAAGCGTCTCCTACTAGCCGGATCGACTCGCTGCTGTGAGGCATCACCTGGCCTCGCCGCCCTTGACCGCCCAACATCTTCGGTCGACAACGAGGAACGGCCTTTCCGTGCAGGGCTACGGAACCAAACCCCACTACGCACGGGATTGAGCACACCGATCTAGCCGCGGTACACCATTGCTCTTCACCCACATCACCCCGTATGAACCTGAAGCTGCGAGCTGCATCGTCGCGGTAAGGCCAAGTCGACAGAACGTCGCGGCTGATCCAGGCCCTTGGGTACCCTCCAAGTCGTCGACCACCAAGGGCAACGCCGGGAGATTTGAGAACGCGGACTTCATCACAGCGATCAGGCATCGACACTGCATCAAAACTCAGCGCACAGACGCTGTCAGCGGATGTCCCACGGCCTCCCTAGTCCTCGATACTCCGCGCGAACTGACCGTCGACGTTTCCGAACCCGAATAGCTGCAACACATTGTTTACCGCGGTAAAGCCGAGTCCAGTCAGAATGCCAATACTGGGTGCCCACCGTCATTCGCGAACTGGTTCCGCAACTGACCTCGGCGAATGACGAAGAGTTCTACCTCTTCCTCCAGTCAGTCAAACTAACGGAGAATACACGAACAATCGCCGGTACAGTTGTCCTCCTGGATGCCGAAACACTGCGAGGCGGACAGAATCGTCCGGTGTGTTTACCGCGGTAAACACACCGAGCTACCTAGCAGATTTGACGTAGAGTTCTATGAGTGTGTAGCCGCCGAGCGGGATTGATCGCGTAGGTTCTTGCGACAATTTACCGCGGTAAACCAGGGATGGAAGACGAATCTGACGAACATCGATTCGGCTCCGAGTCGAGGCGTTCGCCCGCCGGCACGCCGACATGCACTGATTCACGGCGATGGACCAGGATCCGGTTAATGGAACGAACCGCGGTAGTCATCCGTGGGTTCGCGACACTAGAGCACGTTCACGCATATGCCCGGAGTCGCCGCTTCCGCTGGAAGCAGAGGTCGTACATCTGTCTATTGATAGAGCATCAACCGAAACGGGGCTTCGGTGTTTACCGCGGTAAACACCGAACCGACCTCAGCATCAGGTACGCCACGATAAGACTTCAATTGAACAGGCTGAACGAGTGGGGACGATGTTCGCGGGGAAACGCGGGCGCAGGCGAGCGCAATACTCTAGGCACTACCGACGGATGGATGATCGTGGTGACTGCCACTTAAGGACCGACAGAGACCACGGGACGCCAGGTAGGGGACCAGTCGATTGCAGCCTTCCTGACCCTTTACCGCGGTAAATACGGAGAGCTACGGAGTCGCAGCCAGATCCGCGTTCTGAGCACTCGGACACCGAAGCGACTCCTATAGCGTGAAGCTCGACCCAAAGGCCTGACTGGTTCATTACCCGCGGTAACCCAGGCGCACATGTGAAGGCCTCGTTAGACGACTCAGCACTGGATGCTCCACTAGTTGCGCATGTCGCGCCACGCACTGCTTCTCCAAGTAGGCCGAAGTGGTTCGTGTTCTCAGCAACGGGGGAGGGGAGCGGAGACGGGCTTACGCATCCTGGATGCAATTTGGTCCGCATCTCCCGTGCGGGGTTTACCGTGGTAAACGGATGCGAGTGCGAGTCACCCCACCTCTTAGTGAGTTCTCCGGTCAACCTGACAAGGGTGGGGGGCTCGCCGGTCGTGACCCGTCAGGAATATCGATGGTGTGTAGTTGGTTTACCGCGGTAAACCACCACAGAGGGCTTCCCGTGTACCTGGCTAAGTACCGCGTGAATCTTGGCCATCGCGGATTCTCGTACCGTCTGCGATGCAGCGCTGGCGGTTCGATCCCTGAGGTTCCATTCGACTTCACGGCGTTGTGCATCACGAGCGCTCTTCGCTGCGACAGCGAGCTCAGTGGGGGAGGGGAGTGACCAATCGATTCTCGCTAGACGCCAACGGAGAAAAGCTACGGGGTTCTTCAGTGATCGTGAATCTGGCCACAACCAACCTCTGGCCCGTGTGTCATCGCTGAGCCTTCGGGCGATATCACGTCCCGACCACCGACTCGGATCGACGGAATACGCCCTGAGTGCATCACAGACGGCTCCAATGTGGCCAGGGGGGTTCAAAGCTGGGGCATGCCGAACTAGCTCGGCAGCAGCAATCTGAAGTGCGATTGAGCGAGGCCTGCGTGTAGCTGGGGCTGGATTCTGCCTCGTGTGCGCTCGCGCGCGCGTTATGTAGTTCTTCCTAACGGAAGAACTAGAACTAAGAGAAGTACCAAGAGATTGGGGGCCACGGACCGCAGGTTGTGGACAAAGTGAGGCTCTCGGAGCCTCGGAGGGGTAGCCGATCTTCGTGACTAGGTCATACTCAACGACTGCGAGTTTGGGTGAGACGAGGGCCCATACGCTTGTTGCCTTGGTTTGACGGCGACCATGGTGTGCTTCGGCTGCCCATTGCTCGACGGTACGCAAGAGTCGCCCCCGAACCATCTCCTTCGCCAACCCGAGGTTGGACAGAACGCGGCGGGCACGTTTGAGGACGGTGACGGAGACGCCGGCCTTGTCGGCGAGATTTTCTCTCGAGGCAGTGACGCGGCGGCCGGTGCGACGATCTGCTACTCCCGCCATCGTTACCGCGACGGCATAAACCCGTTCAGGATCGACCTGGTGTTCTTTGCAGCGCTCTACGCCACTTTCCGAATTGAGAGTTTGACGGACCTGGTTCTGCCATTTCATTCGACCCGACCAAATAGGGGTTCTTGATTGATCATTTGGATCAACGGGAAGTGACCACGTTCTCCCTTTTTGGTCGCTGGCCGAATTAATTCTTTCGATCCGAACGACATTCTCCGCTGCTGCTTTTATGGCGACATCGAAATTCTCGTCCTGTGATTGCTGACCACTATCGGTGTTCGCAAGCGTGCGTGATGTGGACGGCGCGACATAAGAGTGGTCCAGATATGTTGTTGCTTCGTCAGGGTATGAGGTACCCTGAGACGTACCGTTCACGGTAGTCCCTTCAGGGAAAGCGGGCCTACCAGCAGGAAAGCCCAAGTTGATGCAACACCTGTGGTCGAAGCTGCAACTTCAACCACGCCCAAAGAGAGCCGTTTTCAGAACAGAGAACTGAACAAGCTCAGCAGAGCTGCAACTCGATCTGGTTATGTGAATCGAGTGGCGAGGCCCCCGAAAGGGGGCTTTGTCTTGGGTGGTGCTGCTATGAAATTCTAGTTTGTTACTGGTCGGTAACTTCTTGCCTCCTATTCAGGTTGGATACAGCCGCTCATATCTCACCACACGTAATCCGAGAATTAAGAATCGACGCGCCAAGAAGTTCAACTAGGTGCCGCTGTCGGGAGCAGCGCCGAGAATTCAACCGTAAACGCGGGAATCGAATCTGGGGCGGAGCTGTTATGCCATGGGCATGGGCATGGGCATGGGCGCAGCGGGACGGACGCGCTCGCGGCATACCAGAACAGGGCGGACGTCGGTGAGCGCCATCCGATGAAAGAGTGGGGTGTGCTGCCGTGAGGATCGCTGCCTTTTGCTCGACAACCAGAGTGCGATTGGCGATCTCGTTGAGTGGCCGAGGCCGAGTGCGACTTTGAGTTCGCGGTAGTCGTGCTCGATACGCCAGAGGAGCTTCCCGAGTCGGACGAGTTCATTGATCGGGGTGTGGGTGGGCAGGCGCCGACAGCCGGTAGGCGGTGGGTTCGGTTGCACAGGAGAATCATTCGGCCAGCATCCACGCCTGCTCGACCGATCCGTCGGAGAGCATCGCGTAGTCGGCGATACGCCCGCACCACCTGCGGGTTCCGTTGGCCGTCGAGCTGGGGGAGTCTCTTCATGTGGCGGGTCCTGTTCCGATGCGGGGTGACTGGCCCTTGCCTGCGAGGGCAGGGGAGTGGGGCTCCGATTCCGGGTCACCCTACGGACGCCGTTTCGTGGGATGAGCAGCTCGAGGCCGGGCCGCTCCTCGGCCGAATCCGCACGGATCGTGTCGGACAGCTTTCTCCCGCGGGAGAATTCGCCGGCGCCGCGGTATCGTTCATCCAGGTCACCGCCATGTTCTGTGTGGCGGCGCGATCGGCGTGAGTGCACCGCCGACGTCCCCTCATTCCCTCATTCCAAGCCCTGTGGATGGGCTATCCACGTGTCTGGGGTAGTCACCTACGGATCTCGCGGTGTTACCGCTGCTAATTGTCATTAGCGCAGCTATCGCCGGAAACCCACCGGTCAGCACAGTTTTCTTTCGGTCGATTTGCAGCGAAGATCAGCGAAACGCGACGCTTAATTGACCAGACAGGGATGCGAACAGCCAGGGCACGTCGGCGGTTCCCGAACGCGGTAGGACATGCTGCAGTGCGGTCGCAGTTGCTTCCCTTCTGGTGGGTGGGTTCGCCGCGACCCTCGCATTGGCCTCCGCGATGCCCGGCACCATCGCCATTGGAGGGTCGAAGAGACGGCTGTCGCCCCAACCCTGATTCCAGTTTGCGCCCCTAGCCTCACGCCCATGCGGGTATTGGAGAGCCGAGTCCACCTGTCCTGTTTGACGATGGTCAAAATGCACACATAAACGCGCAGGAAGCCGCTCAGGCAGACGGCGTCGGGACGCTTGACTTGGATCGCGCTATTCGCCAGCTAAGTGGAGGCTGATTGTCAAGTACTCTCCACTCTCACAAACGTTTCGGAGAGCACTCAGCTCAACCACATCGGAGAGACCACCATATGAGCCGTAGGACCACCCTCGCCGCTGCCGCTGTCCTGGCAGCAGCCCTGTCCCTCGCCGCTTGCGGCAACGACGATGCCGCCAAGGTTGAAACCAACAGCAACTCGTCCTCAACCCAGGGGCAGCAGGCAGAGACCCCGACTCCGGCGAAGCCGGTCTCCAAGTCCGAATCTGTCGTGCAGAGATTCACCACGGCTCTCGATGACCTCGGCATCGAGCACGCCGAGCCCGAGCGTGTAGAGGTTGGGCTGTCGGGGGCTCAGATGCGGTTCGATATGCCAGTGAACGGCTACGACGCCGGAATCAACATCTTCCCGAACCAGGAGACGCTCGCGAAGTGGCAGGAGGCCAGTGATTCCTTCGGCGGGATTCACGTCGCTCTGTCCGATGAATATGCCGTGCTGACGTTGAACAGTTCCGAGGGAATCGCTGACTCAGCGAGGATCGCCCCGATGATCGCCGAGTCAGTCGGCGGCACCGCGTACGGGGTTTAGGTGCGCAACCGGCGACTCCCCGCGCTATCCGGGGAGTCACCGGTGAGTGCAGTCAACTCTTGAAACTGACGGTGCTGTCTGACGATCGCCACGCCGCACTATCCAGGTATCTAGTCCTTTGCCGTGGCCCCGGTCAGCTCAACGACACCACTCGGAGCATCGTCACCGTGGTCAGCAGCGGGTATGGCCCGACCCCGGCGCTCGCCGGCGCATCGATCCACGCTGGCATCGATGCCACACGATCGACACCCGACTTGAACACTGGGAGCAGCACATCGACCAACCGAAAGGCACGCCGTGCCTGTGAGAGCGCAGATCATCGACACGAAGACCAACCGCGTCATCGCCGAGCAGGGCTTCGCCTGCCGGGACGAGGCGGAATCCTGGACGAAGGCGGAGGCCTGGGCCCGCAGCGACAAGTCCGAGGTCACGCGGCGGAACATCGACGAGTGCTGGGACATGACCGAGCAGCTCTCGATCACGTTGGATGTCAGCCTGTCCGGTCCGGCCGCAGTCGGAATCCGAGTCTTCGCGGACTAACCGACGGGGTTCGCGGGAACCTGTCGAGACGGCAGGTTCCCGCGGTCCCGCGTCAGTCGATGAGCGGACAGTTGCGGGGTGTCGCTTCCGATCCAGGAAATCCCTCGCTGATCGCTACTATCTTCGTCCGGCACACCTGTGCGCTAACGAGACCTCAGAGGAGTGCACATGCCAACCAAATACGCGTTGGGCTTCGGGCATGGACGGATCGTGGAGTTCGAGGACGGGACCGCCGCGTACTACAAGACCGGGGAACTGACCCAGGCGTTCCGCATCAAGATCGCCGACGTCAGAGGCTTTTCGGTCACCAAGGGCGGCAAGATGCTGACCCGATCGATCTCGGTTCTCGGCAACGGCACGACCCTGGCCACGGTCGATGTCAATCACGGAACATCTGAGCTGATCGAGAATTGGTTCAAGGGGCATCCGCTGTTCAACACGACAGCGACTCCGACGACGCCGGCCGCACCAGCGCCGCACCAGGTGTCCCCGCATCTTGTGGCCGATGAGCTCCGGAAGCTGGCCGACATGCGAAATGAGGGCATTCTGACCCAGGCCGAGTTCGATGCCCAGAAGGCGAAACTCCTCAGCCGCTGACGCGCCGGCGGGACGTCCGAGACAACGTCACGGCAGGAGCTGCCAGACGAGATTGCCTGCGTACCGGCCGTTCACAGTCGGGTTGCAGTACAGCGTCCGGCCCTGCGAATCGGTCGCGGTGGCGTCACTGTCGTAGCAGGTATCGCCAGGTGAGACCGCTGAGGTGTTGGATTCGGTCTGGATCTGCTGCAGCTCGGGGTTCGGTGCGACACCTGCGGTCAGTGACCAGATGTAGGCGTCGGTACCCGCGAGGCGCGAGCAGTAGGCGGTCGAGCCGTCCCACGTGGTCGCGGTGGCGCCCCGCGAGGAGCAGTAGTCGCCGAGAGCGACTGGCTGGACAGGGGGTTCGACCACTTCCGGCTCCGGTTCAGCGGCCGGCGGCTCCGGCATCACGGGCGCCTCGCTGGTCTCGAGGGGCGGCAGGAGCGTGGCCGTTTCGCTGGGAGGTGCCGTCGTCGTCATTGTGGTGGTGCTCGACGTCGTCGTGGTCGGCGGGGGAGTGTCGGTGCCCTCGTCCGATGAGCAGCCCGCCATGGCGAGACCGATGAGCGCCAGTCCTACGACAATTCGCTTCATTCCTGCTGTCTAGCAGATCAGGTGGGGTTTCAGTGGGATCTCGAGGCGTGGTGGACGTGGGCCGCGCTGCTCTACCGGAGCTCTGTTGACGAACGGAAACAGTCCAGGTCGGAGGTGGACACTTCGGGGTGCACCCCACTCGGTCGACTCATGCGCTGCCGCCACGCTCGTCGACGCGGATGCCCGCAGCGAGGCCTACGACGTTCCGCTCCTACCGGCACACAGACCTGGTTGTTGTGTCCAGTCCAGGGGCAGCCTGCCCCTTCCGCTGACCCGCGGGCGGAGATCTCCGGCGAAGTGAGCTGCCGCGCCGACGGTTCCAGCGGTCGTCATGAGCGCAGCTATTGCCGGAAACCCCACGGCGCTGACCTGGATATCGAGCGGGCCGGCGTACGGGTCCACCAGTTGTCCGCCACGAGCACCCATAGTCGTGGGGGCTCGCCAGATTCGTGTCAGAGCGTCTAATCTCACTCCCTTGGCGAAATGCGCCGGGGAAAGGGTGTGGGTGTTGACCACACACGTGTACTCAGTCCGCGTCTACCGCGACGGCGAATGGTTCATGGTCGAAGTACCCGAACTCGAGGGGTACCGAACACCAGACGGCACTATCAACGTCTCCACCGTCACCCAGGCCCGACACTCAGGCGAAATCGAACAGATGGCCCGCGAACTCATCGGCGCCATCACCGACGCCGACATCGACGACGTCGAGATCACCATCATCGAGAAGGCGATCAGGCCTTTCCCTCGAGAGGGCCGTCACGACCGCGAGGCTGGCCTCGAGCCCCCCACCGACTAGGTCGGGGGCGCTCCGCCCGGCGTGCGGACAGGCGGCGCTCGACCGCCTGTGAATCGTCACCGTCGGCGTCAATTCCCAGCGCTCTGGCTTGCGCTTGCGTGACGATGGCAGAGCGCGATCATCGTCGTCAGCGTTGGCGATTGCTCGCGGCTGTTGGCAGGTTGGCGGCTGTGGTTGGCGATCTACGCCCTCACAGGCGTACGACACATCTCGGATGACCGTCACGTTTTATGGCCCCGGTCCAGTCCATTCGGGATCGACATCCGCGCCCGCTTCGGCGCCTCGATTCGTATCCAGGGACCGGACGCTTCTTGGATGGCGTCCGGGGATACCAGCCGGATAGTGCACACTGCCCCGTGCACCTGGATTCCCCGTTCTCGGGTACGGGTTCACCCACAACACCCGCAATCGAAGCGATGGGAAGCGACATGACCGACGAGGGAACACGGTACGAGGTCACTGAGATCAGGGTGATCCGGGGCACTGAGTCGAGAACGATCACCAACAAGCAGCAGGAAGGCTGGGAGCTGGTCACCCAGGAGAAGGGCGGCCTGCGAACCACCATGACCTTCCGTCGACCAAAGCCGAAGCCCCCCTGGCGATTGTGGGCCGCACTCGGTGGCGTCGGTGTCCTCCTGGTCGGCATCATGACCGTCGGGGCGATATTGGAAGACGACAGCGACGCGTCGACGACCGACGCCGCGGCGGCCTCGAACACCGAGCCGTCCTTCCCACAGCCTGCTCTGGAACAGGAAGCGGATCCTTCCTCGTCGGCTGACCCGATGATCTGCGATACGACGGGACTGTTCAAAGATCCATGCAAGTTCGGTCAGACCGCGATCTACAGCAAGACGGTGCGATCGGGAGAGGTGAAGCTGGAGATCACCGTGGGCGAACCGGTCGAGTTCATGCTGAGTGAGAACGCGATCATCGCGTATGACCTGCCTCCGGGGCCCGTGAGTGTCTATTTCCCGGTCACTGTCAAGAACATATCGTCTGAGTTGGCCGTGATCAGCTCGGTTCATACCCAGGCGACAAACGCAGAACAGGGTGAATACGCCGGTATCCGTGAAGTGAGCGACGGGGACATCGACTCGTTCGCGGTCAGTGCAGTTCAAGGACTGCCGGTGGGCGAGTCGTTGAGCGTCAAGGAAGGCTGGACCATGGCAACGCTTGAGGGGGTCGAGTACCGCGTGTCGATCGGTGGTCTGGCCGGATACGACGTCACGTTCACGCGGTGACATCCGAGGTGACGGGCTGCTCGCTCGCCGGGATCGATGGACTGATGCCGACCACGCATCATCATGGTCCGCCTCCGCGGGGGTGATCCCGCCCGACAACCTGTTGGGCGCAGCCGCTTCCAGCTGTTCCGCTTAGCGCAGCTATCGCCGCTAGAGTGCACGTCAACGCCATTTGCATACCGATGAGGAGGACCACATGGACGTGTCGACCACTCCGTGCCCAGCGTGTGGTGAGCGGCAGCTCCGCATCGAGTGGCGCATGGCGGCGAAGCCGTTCGGTGCGCAGTCGCTCGCTGGGGTGCAGGTCAAGACCGTGGCGACTGAGATTCCATGGATCGTGTGCGGTAGCTGCGGCGTCGAGGCCCAAGGACGTCGCGAATGACCAGCGAGGTCGACTTGTCCACGCTGCGATCGGATCTCGCGGTCCCCGCTGGCGGTGCCCTCGATACGGCGACACAGCGGCGGATCCTCGAGGTCGTCGCCCAGTCACAGTCGGCGAGCACCATCCGTAACTACCGCGGTGACTGGAATCGCTTCGCGAGCTGGTGTGCAGCACGTCAGTTCACGGCGATGCCGGCCGCGCAGGACACGATCGCCGCCTACTTGATCGACGCCGCCGACACCCGCACCGATGGGAAGGTGGGGGACCGGGTCTACTCGCCGGCCACGCTGTCCCGGTGGGTGTCCTCGATCAACTTCTGGCACCGCACTCAGGACCTCCCGGCGCCGGGGTCCGGACAGTTGGTGATGAGCACCCTGGCGGGCCTGCGTCGGGAGTACGCCAGCGAGGATCAGCGCCCCACGAAGCGGCGGGAGCCGTTGCGCACTGCTGACATCAAGCACCTGGTCGCCACTGCCCGCCGCGACGCCACCACCTGGGTGGATGAGGTCCGCGAGCGGCGCGACTCCGCGCTGCTGCTGCTTGGCTACGTCGGGGCGTTCCGTCGGTCCGAGTTGGTGGCGTTGACGTTCGCGGACGTGCGGCGCAGCCGATCGGACGGCCTGCACGTCCGGGTCCGCAGGTCGAAGACCGACCAGACCGGGAAGGGGCAGGTGAAGGCGGCGCCGTACGCCGACGCGCACGAAAGCTGCCCGGTGTGTGCGGTGCACCGCTGGCAGGAGGTGGTGTGCGCGTTCGACCGGGGTGGCCGGCCTGCGGTGATCCGTGTGGCGAGTCTGGCGGAGCCGTTCACCCGGCACGTGTGCCGAGATACCGTCCAGTCCCCGAATGATGCGCTGGCGCCGTTGTTCCGGGGGATCCGCAAGAACGGGAACTTCTCCGACGCGGCGTTGTCCGGTGCGGCGGTGCACGCGGTGATCCGCAGCCGCGCTGCGGCCGCCGGTATGAGCGCCGATGATGTCGCGATGCTCGGCGGGCATTCGTTGCGGGCGGGGTTCGTCACGGAGGCCATCTCGAACGGCGCCGATCCGCACTCGATCATCCGGCAGACAGGGCACGCGTCGCAGGCCACCATCGAGATCTATGCGCGCGAGCGGACGCCGATGGAGAACAACGCGGTCCGGCATCTGGGTATGTGATCGCGGGCGCTGAACCGCGTCGCGTCGCGGCTCGGTCTGCCGGTGGACAGCTCACCGGTGGTGGCCCGGCGGAAGTATCCGCAGCTCAGGTGGGATGCGATCCGTTCACCTCCCGATCGGTTGACCACTTGACTTGACCTGCTTGACCGAGGACGATTGGGGTATGAGCACCCCACTCAAGAAGGTCGTCGACGACCAGCTCGCCGCCAGCGGAATGGCCGCGGAACAGCTCGACGCCGCCGACGCCACCTACGTCGCCGCCGGCGTGAAGAGCGTCCTGTCGAACCTCAAGGCCCGCCGCGCGTGGGAGAACCACATCGGCGCGATCCTGACCCACAAGCAGGCCGTCGACGCCACCGGCTGGTCGAAGCAGGCCCTCAGCCAAGCGGTGAGGGACAACCGGATCCTGCGCCTGGCCGCGGCCGACGGCACCATCGGCTACTGGTCGGGCGGCCTGACCGACACCGCACCGCACGTCCCGATCCTCGGGATCAAGGACGTGTTGAAGGCGTGGGCGCACGCCGACGTCGTGTCCTGGACCATCGCGTCGTGGATGTCGACCCGGCAGCCCGAACTCGGCGACCGCACACCGCGGCAGGCGCTCCTCGACGGTGACACCGCCGACGTCGTCCGACTGGCACGGCAGGCCTCCGAGCGGCTCGCCTCGTGAGCGGTGGTCGAGCGACACAGCACCTCGGCCCGCCCCCGTCCCCGGATGAACTCCGGGGACGGTTCCCTGTCGCCACCGTGCCCGCTGGCACGGCCATGTACCGCACGCACGGAACCAAGTTCGAGCCGTGGTGGTTCGGCACCAGCGGCGGCGGCCGGTTCGACCTGCCTGGCCCCGACGGGACCTGCTACACCGCCGAGTCCGAACTGATCACCCTCCTCGAAACGTGGTGTGGGATCCAGCTGATCCCGTCCCCGGAGATCGCGGTCCGCTCCATCTCGACGGTGGCGGTCGAACGGGACCTGCTCGTCGCCGACGCCACCTCGAACGCGGCGATCCGGTTCGGGATGACGTCGGAGATCGCAACGACCGCGGACTACGACCTCACCCAGCAGTGGGCGCAGGCGCTGCGCGAGGCGGAGTTCGACGGCATCCGGTACTGGGCCCGCCACGAAATGGCTCATGTGGAGGCCTGTTTCGCGGTGTTCGCACCCAGGGGGGACCGGACGCGCACGATGACCGCGCACACCGACTACACGGTGCTCTCCAAGGACGCGCTGGCTGACCGTCCGGATCTGTGGGAGTCGCTGCGCGAGACCGCAGGGATCGAGGTCCTCGACATCCCCGGCAGCATCTGAACGAGAAGCGCCCCGAGACATCACGTCTCGGGGCGCACCTCGTGATGGTGGGAAGCGGTGGTTAGGCAGCACCCGTCGCCGCGGCCGGTGGGACCGCCGACGGCAACGTCGCCAGCACAACCCGGTTGTCGGCGAGAGTCCGCAGCACCTGGTGGTCTGTCATCACCCGGGTGATCGCCTGCGCGAGTTCGACGGTGATCGCGGCGAGGCTCGGGACGGCCACCGCCATCGGATGGAGGTTCGATCCCGCGCAAGGGCGTCGGATCACGGTGGGCTGAGTGACCCGGTCGGTGACCACGACGACCTTCCTCATGTGGTCTTCGGTGCTGTCGTACGGGCACAGCAGGTACTGCGCGCGCTTCGCGAACGGCAACTTCTTCATGTCCGCGACGACGGTGTGGTTGAACCGGGACGACGTCATGTGGGGCATGTCGGCGACGGTGGGGATGGGGACGGCGGCCATGGGTCTCCTTGAGGTGACAGTTGGTGACGGCTGGTATTGGTGCCCACGATGTCGGTGCCGGCGAGCCGCCGCGGCACGCCGCATCCGCAGCACCAGGCACGGTGTGGGGGAGCGCGCGGCGTCTGCCACGTGCAGGAACGTCGGTGGCCCGCCCTAGCCTGACCAGGTGAGCATCGACGAGGACCGGCACCCCCAGAGCGGACAGGCACCCGGGCCGTACCGCTACGACTGGTCACTGTTCGTCGACTGGTGCCTGGCGTACGAGCAGCCGTCACTGCCTGCGCATCCCGTGACGGTCGCCCGGTTTCTGGATGCGCACCCTGCAGCGCCGTCCACGCACCGGCGGCGCCTGACTGCGATCAACGCCGCGCACCTCGCCGCCGGCCATCGGCTGCCCGGCCGACTGCAGGCCATCCGCGAGTACCTCCGGCCCGCCGGCACCGGCGTCCGGATCGACCCGGCCGCCGTCGCGCACCGGGTCGCGGAGCTCCCGACGTCGGGGTGGACGGCAGGCATGTTCGGGCGCCGCGACGCGCTGCTGCTGGTCCTCGCGGGGACCGCCGGCCTGCCGTTCGCCGCGATCGAGCGACTGCAGCGGTCCGACGCACAGCTCACCGGGACTGAGCTGCACATCGAGGTGGGCGGTCACGTCGCCGTGCTCGACGCGACGCCAGAGGATCCGATGACGTGCCCGGTCGCGGTGTACCTGCGGTGGGCGCGCCTGCTGGCGTACTACGACTCGCGGCCGAGCACGGGTGCGCTGGCTCGGGCCCTGCGGTCGGCGACGCCGCTGACCGAGGACAGCATCGAGCGGTACCGGGCGCTGCCAGCACTGCGTCCGGGCCGGGATGGGGCGCTGCTGCCGGGGATCGACCAGTGGGGGCACCTGGCGCCACCGAAGGGGCCTCGGGGTGCGCGGCGGGGCCTGAGCGCCAACGCGATCGCGACGATCGTCGATGCGCACCTGACTGGCACTGCACCAGACCGCAGAAGCGTCCCGGAATCGCCCCTGAGCGCCCCACAGAGCAACGAAACCGCCCCCGCGGACCCAGTGACCCCAGAACCCCACCTGGTGGATGCTGAGGCGGCGGACAGTGCGCTCGCCGTCGTTGACCCTGCGGCCGGGATTGCCCTCCGCCGCAACGCCACCACCGAACTCAACGACCTCGGCCCGATGTTCGCCGACATCGACGCCCGCGCCGCCGAACTCCTCGCGCGCACCGAGGCGCTGCTGGAGTCCTTGAACCTGCCGGACTAGGTGAGATGAGACCCTCGTCGGCAGCGGAACTCGCAGTCCCTCCCAGGGCAGCCGTCACCGAAGTATCTGCGGTGGTCAGAACCCCGAATCGGCGGGCGTTGCCGACTCAGGGGTTCTTCCTGTAATCCGGCTATGCAGG
This sequence comes from Rhodococcus sp. Q, assembly GCF_005503035.1. Lineage (NCBI taxonomy): Bacteria > Bacillati > Actinomycetota > Actinomycetes > Mycobacteriales > Nocardiaceae > Rhodococcus > Rhodococcus sp. Q. The sequence continues at coordinate 130 of NZ_SCOY01000052.1, read as the reverse complement.
TTCGGGCGTTGAGATCCGCTAGAGCGTGTCTCCTAATCGGCGAGACGCTTGAGCCAGGCGCAGACCGCTGATAAGAGCACCCCGGCCCGATAGGTGAGAGCGAGTTTGTCGTAACGAGTGGCCAACCCTC
>NZ_SCOY01000051.1:0-24191 GCF_005503035.1 Rhodococcus sp. Q | reverse complement strand
ACCGGGTCGGTGGAGACCTCAACCGTGCCGGCCGCGGAGGTCGACGGGTGGTTGGTGGCGTCACCGGAGTAGACGGCGGTGATGCTGTGGGTGCCGTCGGTGGTGAAGGTGTGGTTCAGGGTGGCGGTGCCGGCGTTGACGGGGGCGCTGCCGAGGACGGTTGCGCCGTCCTTGAATTCGACGGTGCCGGTGGCATCAGCCGGGCTGACGGTGGCGGTGAGGTCGACGGCGGTGCCGGTCTTGGCGGTGCCGGGGACGTTCAGCGTCGTGGTGGTGTCGACGACGACCGGATCGGTCGAGACCTCGACGTTGCTCGCAGCGGAGGTGCTGGTGGCGAAGCCCTCAGCGCCGCTGTAGACGGCGGTGATGCTGTGCGCGCCGTCGGTGGTGAAGGTGTGGTTGAGCGTGGCCGTTCCACCGTTCACCGGAGCGGAACCGAGAACCGTTGCGCCGTCCTTGAACTCGACGGTGCCGGTGGCTTCCGTCGGGGCCACGGTGGCGGTGAGGTCGACGGCGGTGCCGGTCTTGGCGGTCGCCGGGACGTTCAGCGTCGTGGTGGTGTCGACGACGTTGACCGAGACGTCCACGGTGGACGCCGCGGAGGTGGACGGACGGTTGGTGGCGTCACCGTTGTAGACGGCGGTGATGCTGTGCGCGCCGGTGGTGGTGAAGGTGTGGTTCAGCGTGGCGGTGCCGTTGTTGACGGTGACCGGGGCGCCGATGTCGGTGGCGCCGTCCTTGAACTGGACGGTGCCGGTGGCGTCGGACGGTGCGACGGTGGCGGTGAGGTCGACGGCGGTGCCGGTCTTGGCGGTCGCCGGGGCGTTCAGCGTCGTGGTGGTGTCGACGATCACCGGATCGGTCGAGACCTCGACGTTGCCCGCGGCGGACGTCGACGGGTTGCGGGTCGTGTCACCGGAGTACGCGGCGGTGATGCTGTGCGCGCCGTTGGTGGTGAAGGTGTGGTTCAGGGTCGCGGTGCCGTTGTTGACGGCGACGGGGGAGCCGATGTTCGTCCCGCCGTCCTTGAACTGAACGGTGCCGGTGGCGCCCGCGGGGGCGACGGTGGCGGTGAGGTCGACGGCGGTGCCGGTCTTGGCGGTCGCCGGGACGTTCAGCGTGGTGGTGGAGTCCACCATCACCGGGCCGGGGGTGCCGACGGTGATGCTCGCCAGTGCGCCGCCACCTGCGTTCAGTGCCCCGGACGTGGTGTCGCGGGGGGTGCAACGGGTCGGCGCGTTCTGCGTTCCGAACAGCGATGCCTGCGCCAGGAAGGTGTAGTAGTTCTGGTCGTTGCTGTAGCTGGCGGCACTGCCGTCGGTGCGGACCTTCGGGGTGATGACGCCTGCGGCAACAGCGGTGACGGTGACGTCGATGGCGGGCAGTCGGAACCAGCTCGAGCCGTCGCCCGTCGTCGCGCCGTTGAGGTCCTTCTTCAGCTTGTCGGCGCGGATGCCGCCGACGGAGTTCGTGCTGTTGGACGTGCCGTTGGCGATGACCTCGTTGTTCCCCGACAGGCGCAGGTACGCGCCGTTGGCGTCGGGGGCGCCCGCGGCGTTCACGCGGATGACGCTGGGTGCGACGCCGATCGCGCCGCCGGACGCGTTCACGTTGACGTTCACCGAGGTGCCCGGAACGACGGACGCGCTGACGAACGTGGAGTTGGCCGGGATCTCGTAGTCCAGCTTGAATCGCGACATGCCGATGGTGGTGGCACCCGAATCCTTGTCGGGGTACGAGGAACCCGCAGGTTGGACTCGGTAGGTGAAGGTCTGGCCTGCGTCCACCGTCGCAGGTGCGTCGACCGTCATCCCGGACCCGGAGGTCTTGTCGACAGCAAGGATGGAGCTTGCCTTACAGGTGTTGTTGAACGGCGTCGTGGTGACCGCTGCGCTTGCCGGCGCCGCGGTGAACATCATGCCTGCGACAACCGCGGCCGAGGTTACCGGCACGGCGATCTGTCGCGCTGTTGGTTTGGACATCGACTCTCCTTGCACCCCTCCGGCGCTAGCCGGACAGGGCCTGGGCGGGATGAATTTCACCACACCATGCCAGCGAGGTTGAGAACGCGTTGCAGTTTGGAGAATATTTGTTTGTGTGATCCAACGATTCATCTACTCGGCCTACGTTGGTACTTGCAACAGCCCTCTACCTGGGGTTTAACCTACTGCCGGGTAACAATTCCGTCGCATGGTTAACACTAACTGCGACAATTGTCGGCACAATTGGGAACGTGTTCGGCTATTCGCAAGCGACGCCGTCGCCGTCGCCGTCCATCTCGGTCCGGTACCCGGGGCGTCCCACATGCAGGGGTGCGGCACCTGCGGCGCGTGCGGCAGCGCAGTTGGCGAAGTGGGTGCTCCCGCGATCGGTCGGCGCTGTCTCCGGCTGCGGTGCCGCGGCGGATTCGGCCGTGTCGCAGTTCCCCAGCACCCGCGCCATCGCGTCGTGTTCGGCCTGCGTGACCCACAGCCCGTACTTCTCCTTCACTGCGATCTGACGCGCGATGTACGTGCAGCGGTAGGGTTTTCGTGGCGGCAGCCAGGTCGCCGCGTCGCCGTCGCTCTTCTCCTGGTTCACCGCCCCTGTCACGGCCTGGAGGTTGAGGGGGTCGTTCGCGAGCGCCGTGCGGGTGGGAAGGTCGAGTTGCTGGGCGCCGGTCTGCCAGGCGTTCGACAACGCCACCACATGGTCGATCTGCACGAGCGGTGAGGTGTCCTGTCCGGACACGAAAGGCGCTGTATTGCCGGTGTATTCGTCGAAGTGAGACCCGGACTGCACCTTGCATCCCCGGGTTCCGTCCTTCGTCACGACCGCAGTGAGGTCGCGCCGGAGAATGTCGTTGCGGGTGTCGCACCCGTTGTGGCCGCCGTCGACGTCGACGTCGTCCGTCCACGACTCGCCGAACTGCGCACGCTCGTAGCCGGTCTTGGGTGCCCGTCCCTTGATCTGCAACAGGGACAGCCGTGCGAGTGCTTCGGCAGCATCGGCATTTTCGAGCGCGCTCGGGGTAGAGGTGGTCGTGAGTGCCGCGTCCGCCGTCGAGTCCGCTGACGTCGCAGACGGCGAGACATCGACATTCGCGCAGCCGGACGACCACAGAAGGATCGGCATCAGAATCGCCACGAGACCTGTGCGAATACGTCGGCGCGCCATGGCGATGGGAGGCTCCTGTGTCGAGTGGGTGCTCGCAACTCTGCCCTGACGGTGTGGCGCGGCGTTCTGCGGGGTCGGGCGGTCACCGATAGCCTCGGGTGATGCGAATCAAGATGTGCGGTGTCCACGTCATCGATCCCGCCGCGGCGTTCGACTTCTACACCCAGACGCTGGGGTTCCAGGAACTGCTGGCCATGCCCGACCACAATCTGTTCATCGTGAAGTCCCCGCAGGATCCGGACGGAGTGGGCCTGCTCCTCGAGCCGAGCGACAACCCGATCGCCACCGCGTACCGCGAGGGCGTCTACGGACTTGGCCTGCCCGCGATCGTGTTCGGGGTGCCCGACGTGAGGGCGGAGTACGAGCGGCTGATCGGCCTCGGCGTCCGATTCACCGGCGAGCCGACCACCGATCCGTCCGGCGCCTCGGCAGTCTTCGACGACACCTGCGGCAACCTGATCCAGATTCACCAGGACTAGGCAACAGTTTCGACACCCAGCGCCCGAGGGCTACCGACGCGGCTTGGCTACTTGTCTGACAAGTGACTATCGTCGGGGACGACACCTCCGACGACGAAGGGCGCACCGACCATGATGGACGCGCTGACCAGGGTGCCGCTGTCGCAGCGCGCCGCTCAGGCCCTGCTCGACGAGATTGCGAACGGTACGTGGGACGTCGGCGACCAGCTGCCCGGCGAGATGGCACTCGCCTCCGAACTCGGGGTCGGGAGATCCACCATCCGCGAGGCGATCCGCCACCTCGTGGCGCGGCGCGTCCTCATCACTCGTCAGGGCGTCGGCGTCTTCGTCGCCGCCATCGATGCCGTCGACGAGTGGAACCGGCTCGCCGAACTCGCCGCGATCACCGACGTCGTCCAGGTGCGCGTGGCCATCGAGTCTCGCGCGGCGGCGCTCGCCGCCGGCCACCGCGACGGCACCGACGTCGCCGCGATCACCCGTGCGCTGGAGGAGCGGAACTCGCACACCGACGCGTCGCCCGCCGATCTCGCCGTCCGGGACATCGCCTTCCATCGAACGGTCGTCGCCGCGGCCCACAACCCCCTCCTCCTTGCGCTCTTCGACACCATCCGTCCCCGCCTGGTCGACGAGATGACCCGTCTCCTCGAACTCTTGCCCGTCGCCGACCACGACGCGGGCGATCACGCGGCCGTCGTCGACGCCGTGCTCGCCGGTGACGCCGAGCGGGCCGAAAATCTCACGCGCGCACATCTTCTCGGAATCGCGACCGCACTCGGAGCGCTCTCGTGACCGGTGTGGGGAACGTCCCCGTGCTGTCCGTGTGCGACGTCGCCGTAGTCCGGCAGGGGAGAGAGCTGATCGCCGACATCTCTGTCGACGTCGCCGCCGGTGAACAGTGGGCGCTGCTCGGCCCCAACGGGGCAGGCAAGTCGACGCTCCTTGCGCTGTGCGGGGCGCGCCTGCATCCGACCCGCGGCACGGTCCACGTCCTCGGGCACCGGCTCGGGCGCGTCGACATGAGGGCCCTGCGCACTCACATCGGACATGTCGACCCGCGGTCCCGGATCGAGCCGTCACTCGGTGTCCGCGACGTCGTCCTGACGGGATTGCTCGCCGCCGCCGACCTCCCCAAGCGATGGCAGCCGTCCGAGGCGGACCTCCAGCGGACCGACGAGCTGATCGGCTCACTCGGACTTGCGGACCGCGTCGACAGCCCCTGGGCCGTCCTGTCCCAGGGTGAGCGTGGCCGCGCGCTCATCGCCCGTGCGCTCGTCGTGGAACCTCACCTGCTGCTGCTCGACGAACCGACCACCGGGCTCGACCTCGCGGCCCGCGAAATACTCCTCGACGTCCTGTTGGACCTGCGCACACTGCGACCCGACCTGGCGTCGGTGCTCGTCACCCACCACCTCGAGGAACTTCCCGCCTCGACGACGCACGCCCTGGTGCTCTCCGAGGGACGGGTGATGGCCTCGGGCTCCGTCGACGACGTCCTCGACTCCGACACCGTGTCCCGCGCGTTCGGGCATCCGGTTCGGATCGAACGGAACAACGGACGGTGGTCCGCGACCAGCGCGGCCCGAATTCACTGAGCAGACACGACATCGATCCGAAACGACGAGAGGCTCCATCCGAACGAATCGGATGGAGCCTCTCGTCATTGTCGGGGTGGCGGGATTTGAACCCACGACCTCTTCGTCCCGAACGAAGCGCGCTACCAAGCTGCGCCACACCCCGAGTATTGCCGCTCCCCGTTCCCGGGCAGCCAGCAAAGCTTAGCGCACGACTGCCGAAGAACGCGAAACGCCTGGTCGAACCCCCTGATCGGGCCCCTTGTCCGCGGTCGGTACGAGGGTCAGCAGAGTCGCCTCGGGGCGGCAGCAGAACCGGGCCGGGGCGTAGGGGGAGGTGCCGATCCCGGCGGAGACGTGCAACTGCATCCGTGAACCCCACCGCGACGGACCCTTCACCCGTGAGCGGTCCAGCTGGCAGTTGGTGACAAGCGCGCCGTAGAACGGCAGGCACAGTTGGCCGCCGTGGGTGTGGCCGGCGAGCACGAGGTCGTAGCCGTCCTCGGCGAAGCGGTCGAGAACCCGAGGCTCCGGGGAATGGGTGATGCCCAGCTTCAGGTTCGCCATCGGATTCGGCGGACCCGCGATGGTGTCGTAGCGGTCCCGCTTCAGGTGCGGGTCGTCGACGCCCGCCGTCGCGATCCGCACACCCGCTACTTCGAGCTCCCGACGGTTGTGCGTCACGTCGAGCCACCCGCGTTCGGTGAACGCCGCGCGCAGATCCTGCCAGGGCAGGGGTTCGCCGAAGGTGCGCTTGTGCTCCTTCTTGAAGTACTTGAACGGGTTCTTCGGCTTGGGGCCGAAGTAGTCGTTGCTACCGAAGACGAACAGTCCGGGACGGGCGAGCAGCCCACCCATCGACTGGACCACGGACGGCACCGCCCGCAGATGGGACAGGTTGTCGCCGGTGTTGACCACCAGGTCGGGCTCGAGCCGGTCGAGCTCTCGGAGCCAGTTCTGCTTGAGCTTCTGCCCGGGCATCATGTGCAGGTCGCTCAGATGCAGGACGCGCAGGCTCGAGGAGCCGGGCTCCAGCACCGGCATCGTCACCTCGCGCAACGTGAAGGCGTTGCGCTCGATCAGGGAGGCGTAACCGACGCCGAGCACTGCAGCACCGGCCAGACCGGTGGCGGCGCCCCGCAGGGCCGTGCGTGGATTGTCAAACACTCATTCAGGATACGCAGCCTGCCGAATCGACATGCGCGTTGCCGGTGGCGGCGCGTAGCGTTCGAAACCATGTCCGACTCCACAGCCACCCTGAAATCCACACTCCGCGCTGACATGACTGCCGCGATGAAGGCCAAGGACACCCTGCGCCTCCAGACGCTGCGGATGGTCCTCGCCGCGATCCAGACCGAAGAGGTCTCCGGCAAGGAAGCCCGCGAACTGACCGACGACGACGTGCTCAAGGTGCTCGCCAAGGAGTCCAAGAAGCGCGGTGAGGCCGCCGAGATCTACACCGAGAACGGACGTGGGGAACTCGCCGCGAACGAGCGGGCGGAAGCACGGATCATCGACGAGTACCTGCCGACGCCCCTGACCGACGCCGAGCTGGCCGACGTCGCGGATACGGCGATCGCGCAGGTCGCCGAGGAGATCGGCGAGCGGCCCGGTATGAAGCAGATGGGGCAGGTCATGAAGGCGGCGACAGCACTCGCCGCAGGCAAGGCAGACGGCTCCCGCGTCTCGAAGGCGGTCCGGGACCGCCTCTGAGTGCGCTGCGCACCTGTGTGATCGTCACCCCGACCGGGTGACGATCACACAGGTGGCGACGTTCGCTACCGCGGTAGGGGCAGGGGTAGGGGCGGCAGGGCGGGCAGGTTCGGGATCTGGATCTGGACCTCGCCGGGACGCGGTGCCGGTGCCCCGGCCGCCGCCGGTGCCTGTCGGAGGGTGCCGTCGCTGACGTAGAGCGTCACCGCGGACCCGGGGACGGCGGACCCTGCGGGCGACGAGCTCAGCACCGTGCCCTTCGCTCCGTCACCTGCGGACGCGACGGCGTTCACCTGGAATCCGGCCGCCTTGAGTGCGGAGGTGGCCTGGGACTCGCTCATGCCCGCGACATTCGGAACCTGTGCGTTCGCCGAGCCGCGCTGGTACTTGGCGTCGATCGGGGGCAGTTCGGTCGGGCCGAAGTCCTCCACGATCGGCTTCATCGCCTTGAACCACGTCTGTGCGGGCTCGTTGCCTCCGAAGACGTTGCCGTCGCCGCACTGGCGCAGCGGCGAGGTGCAGATTTCCCGCGGCGTCGGCGAGTCCGCGTACACGTAGACCGCGCCGGCGAGGTTGTTGGTGAACCCCAGGAATGCGGACGACATGTGGGACTCGGTGGTTCCGGTCTTGCCGGCCATCGGCAGGGTCCAGCCGTTCGCGCCTGCGGCCGCCGCGGATGTGCCGCCCGGCTTGTCGTCCTTGCTCATCGCGTTGGCGAGAGTGTCTGCGAGGCCCGGCTCGACGACCTGTTCGCAGGCCTGCTCGGTGATCGACACGGGCTTGCCGTAGCGGTCGAAGATCGAGTCGATCGGGCTCGGAGGGCACCACTTTCCGTGCGAGCTGAGGGTGGCGGCGACGTTCGACAGCTCGAGCGCGTTGATCCACGTCGGGCCGAGGGTGAAGGAGCCGAGGTTCTGGCCCTTCTGCATGTCGGCCATCGACTGCCCGTCGCCGTAGCCCGAGGTTCCGGGCTCCGTGTAGGACCGCATGCCGAGACGGACGGCCATGTCGACGGTCGGTGTCACGCCGACCTGTTCGATGAGTTTGACGAACGCCGTGTTCGGTGACTGCGCGAGCGCGTCGGTCACCGTCATCGACGCCGGGTACTTGCCCGCGTTCTCGACGCAGTAGGTGGAGGCCGGGCATCCGCGGGCGCCGCCGTTGCCCATGCCCTTGACCTCGACCCGGCCGGGTACCTGGAGGACGGCGTTGGTGCCGAGGCCCTTCTCCATCGCGGCAGCGGTGGTGAACAACTTGAAGATCGAGCCGGCGCCGTTGCCGACCAGCGAGTACGGCTGCGGCTGCACGGTTTCGTTGATGTCGCCGTTCAGGCCGTAGTTGCGGCTGCTGCTCATCGCGAGGACCCGGTGCTGGTCCTGGCCCGGCTGCACGACGTTCATGACCTCGGCGACGCCCTCGACGTCGGGTCGCGCGGTCGCGGTCAGCGCGGAGTGCACGGAGTCCTGCACCTTCGGGTCGAGGGTGGTCTTGATCAGCAGACCGCCCTTCTCGACCTGTTCGCGGCTGATGCCCGCGTTCGCGAGGTACTGCAGTGCGTAGTCGCAGAAGAAGCCCCGGTTGCCCGCGGCGATGCAGCCGCGGGGCAGCGACTGCGGCTCCGGGAGCACGCCGAGCGGCTCCTGCTTGGCCGCGCGGATCTCGTCGGCCCGATCCGGGATGTTCACGATCATGGTGTCGAGCACCGTGTTGCGTCGGTCGAGCACGCCCTCCGGATTGGTGTACGGGTTCAGGGCCGAGCTGGACTGCACCATGCCCGCGAGCATCGCGGACTGGGTGAGGTTCAGGTCCTTGGCGTCGATCCCGAAGTAGGTCTGCGCCGCGTCCTGGATGCCGAAGGATGCGTTTCCGAACGGAACCAGGTTCAGGTACCGGGTGAGGATCTCGTCCTTGGTGAGCTTCTTGTCCAGGGTGAGCGCCATCCGGATCTCGCGGATCTTGCGCGCGGGGGTGGTCTCGATCGCGGCGCGGCGTTCGGCGTCGGTCTTCGCGACGACGAGCAGCTGGTAGTTCTTCACGTACTGCTGGTCGATGGTCGACGCGCCCTGCTCGACCTGGCCGCTGGTGGTGTTCGTGAGGAACGCGCGGACGGTGCCCTGCCAGTCGACGCCCTGGTGATCGGCGAAGCGGCGGTCCTCGACCGAGACGATCGACAGCTTCATGTCGTTGGAGATCTGATCGCTCGGGACCTCGAATCGCCGCTGCTCGTACAGCCAGGCGATGGGGTTCCCGTTGATGTCGACCATCGTCGACACGGCGGGCACGTCGCCTTCGACGAGTTCGGCCGAGACGTTGTCGACGGTGTCGGCGGCACGGTTCGAGACGATGCCGAATCCGCCTGCCAGGGGGAACATCACACCCGCGAGAAGTGCACCCGCCAGGGCGGTGCATCCGGCGAGTTTCGCGACTGTTTTAGCGATGGGCACAGGGACAGGGTACGTGCCCGACGTGGGGGCTTTCGCGCACCGTGAACTGGGCGGTTCGAACTTGAATGCACGTCCGTACCAAAAAAGTTGCCGAAGGTCTTGCGTTGAGCGTTATACATTGCCTAAATTGTGACCCAGTGTGATTCAGATAACACTAGATCGGGAATGTGGTGCGCCTCGCCGTGATAGGCCGGAGCACGCACTTCCAGAAGCGTCAGCGAGGGCGACGCTTGTACTGCAGGAGGGGCAGAAGATGACCGTAACCACGCCGGGCCGTCGGTTGGATTTCGAGGAGGCCGAGGCCCGTATTGCATGGGTTACACAGGCGCGATGCCGCGCGGTTGATCCGGATCAGTTGTTCGTTCGTGGGGCTGCGCAACGCAAGGCAGCCACCATCTGCAGGCACTGTCCGGTGCTGATGCAGTGCGGAGCGGATGCACTGGACAACCGGGTGGAGTTCGGGGTGTGGGGTGGCATGACTGAACGTCAGCGCCGCGCACTCCTCAAGCAGCATCCCGAAGTCGAGTCGTGGGCGGACTTCTTCTCGGCGCAACGCAGTCAGGCGTCGGTCGTCTGACCTTTCGGACAGCTGAACACAGGCCGCCGGCCGGAACCTCGAGGTTCCGGCCGGCGGTTTTGTCGTGGTGACGGCTCGCGCCGAAGAGTATGCTTGCCGATAGGCAACTATCTGCGAGGTGGCATGACCGAGGCTCCCGACGAGATCACCCGGCTGAAGATCGCGCTCAGTCGCATCGCTCGCACCGTCGACAAGCAGGTCTCCGGGGACGGACTCACCCGCACCCAGCTCTCCGTGATCGGGACCGTCGCTCGACTCGGCCCCCTCGGCATCGGCGAGCTGGCCGAGGTGGAGGGCCTCAACCCGACGATGCTGTCCCGCGTGGTCGGCAAGCTCGAATCCGACGGCCTGCTGCGCCGGAGCGCCGACCCGTCCGACCGCCGCGCAGCACGTGTCGAGGTCACCGATGCGGGCCGGGCGCTGCACTGCCGGCTCCGAGACCAACGCACCCAGCTGTTCACCGACGCACTCGCGCGGCTACCCGGACATGACGCCGACAGCCTGCTGTCGGCGTTGCCCGCGCTCGAATCGCTGGCGGCCGCGATCGCGGACCCCGGCCGATGACCGCGCTCGCAACCGTGCGAAGCGACACCTTCGCCTCCTTCTCGGTCCCCAACTTCCGCCGGTACTTCGCCGGGCAGGCGGTGTCGATGGTCGGGACGTGGATGCAGGCCGTCGCGCAGTCCTGGCTGGTCCTCCAGCTCACAGGGTCCGCGACGGCCCTCGGATCCGTCGTCGCGCTGCAGACCCTGCCCGTCCTGGTGCTCGGCCCCTACGGCGGCGTCGTCGCCGACCGCCTCGACAAGCGGAAGCTGATGATCGGGCTGCAGACCATGATGGGGCTGCTCGCGCTGGTCCTCGGACTGCTCGCCGTCACCGGCGCCGTCGAACTGTGGCACGTGTACCTGCTCGCGTTCCTGCTCGGGCTCAACAACTGCTTCGAGAACCCGGCCCGGCAGGCGTTCGTCCTCGAGATGGTCGGACCCGACGTCCTGCGCAACGCCGTCAGCCTCAACTCCGTGCTGGTCAACGCCGCGCGCGCCGTCGGACCCGCGATCGCGGGCATCGTCATCGCCGCTGGCGGGCTCGGCGTGTGCTTCCTTCTCAACGCGGTCAGCTTCGTCGCGGTCGTCCTGTCCCTGATCCGGCTCGACGTCGACGAATTGCGCCCGTCACCGCCGGCTGCGCGGGCACCCGGACAGTTGCGCGAGGGATTGCGCTACGTCGCGGGCGAGCCCACCCTCTTCGTCCCCCTGCTGATGATGGCGCTGGTCGGCTGCCTCGCCTACGAGTTCCAGGTGGTGCTGCCGGTTCTCGCGCAGGACAGCTTCGGCGGCGACGCGAGCGTGTACGGGTTCATGACCGCAGCGATGGGGGTGGGTGCCGTCGTTGGAGGACTGTTCGTCGCGGCCCGCGGACGCACCGGGCTCCCCGCCCTGATCGGCACCTCCATGGTGTTCGGTGTCGTGATTGCCGCAGCGGCGCTGGCCCCGACCCTGTGGCTCGAACTGTTCGCGCTGCTCCTGGTCGGGGCGGGCAGCGTCGCCTTCCTGTCGATCGGCAACAGCACGCTGCAGCTCGAGGCGGAACCGCACATGCGGGGTCGCGTGATGGCCCTGTGGTCGGTGGCGTTCCTGGGGTCGACACCGATCGGCGGACCGATCGCGGGTGCCGTGTCACAGCATCTCGGCGCCAGGGTCGGGCTGTTGATGGGTGCCGTCACCTGCGTCGTCGCGGGTCTGCTCGGCCTGCTCGTGATCCGTCGGCAACGACGGGTGACTCCCGAAGCGGAGCCCGTCAGCCCCGACCTGTGAGCTGATCGGCGACCGCGCGCAGTCCCTCGAGGTCGGACACCTCGAACGGCAGTGACGGCACCCCGACCACCGGCACCCGAGGGTGCGCGCCGGTGAACCGGCCCAGCAGCCGCAGCTCGCGCTGTGCGGTCTTCGCGCGTTCGGCGTGGATCTGCAACACGGCGGCGGCGAGGGGGTGTTCGCCCCGTTCCTTGAGGAGGTCCGCGGCGGACGCCGCATGATCGGCCGGCAGTGCACTCAGCGTCGGGTGCGTGCGGTTGAGCACCAGTCCGGCCAGCGGCATCCCTTCCGACGACAACCGTTCGACGAAGAACGACGCCTCCCGCAACGCGTCCGGCTCGGCCGCGGCGATCACGAAGAAGTGTGTGCCCTCCGCGCGCAGCAACTCGTACGTGTGTGCCGCCCGCTCCCGGAACCCACCGAACATCGACTCGAACGACTGCACGAACGCCGACGCGTCGGACAGCATCTGGCTGCCGATGATCGTCGAGACCGCGCGCAACGCCAGACCCATTGCGCCCGTGACCAACCGGCCGATGCCGCGGCCGGGGGCCGACAACATCCGGATCATGCGGCCGTCGAGGAACGTGCCGAGGCGCTGCGGTGCGTCGAGGAAGTCGAGTGCATTGCGTGACGGCGGAGTGTCCACCACCACCAGATCCCACTCGTCGCTCGCGGCGAGCTGGCCGAGCTTCTCCATCGCCATGTACTCCTGCGTCCCGGAGAACGAGGTGGCGACGGTTTGGTAGAAGGGATTCGACAGGATCTGCTGCGCCTTCTCCGGCGACGAGTGCTCGAGCACCATGTCGTCGAACGTGCTGCGCATGTTGAGCATCATCGCGTGCAGCTCGCCGGTCGCATCGGGTCCGAGTGCCACCAGCTGTGGGGTGTTGTCGAGATCCTGCACGCCGAGGGCTTGCGCCAGCCGTCGGGCCGGGTCGATGGTCAGCACGACCACCCGCCGGCCCTCCTCCGCGGCCCGCAGCGCCATCGATGCCGCGGTCGTGGTCTTGCCGACTCCGCCGGACCCGCAACACACGATGATCCGCGACGCCGGGTCGGTGAGGATCGCGTCCACGTCCATGCCGGCGCTCATCGGACGCCCTGTTCGGCCAGCTGCCCGGCGAGTTCGTAGAGTCCGCCGAGGTCGACGCCGTCGGTCAGCGCGGTCAGGTGCAGGCGCGCGACGTCGAGCTTGTCGAGTTCCTCCGCGCTGTCGTCCTGAGCGGCGAGCGTCGCCGCGTTCTCGATGGTCTCGGTGAGCAGACCAGCGAAGTCGTCGTCGGCGAGGGCGATCCCGGCGGCGTCGAGACCGGCGCGCACCGCGTCGGCGTCGATCCGCCCCGCGGCGGCATCCGCCATCACGTCCGGCGGCAGGTAGGCGGTGCCGGAGCGATTGACGATCACCGCGCCCAGTCGCAGGTCCGCGGACTCCAGCTCGCGAACGGCATCCGCGGTCTCCTGCACGGGCAGCGCCTCCAGCAGTGTCACCAGGTGCACCATCGTCTCGTCGGAGTGCAGCAGGCGCACCACGCCCTCGGACTGGGAATGCACCGGGCCACCCTTCGCCAGATCGGACATCGCCTTGGTCACGTCCAGGAAGCTACCGATCCGGCCCGTCGGGGGCGCGTCCACCACGACCTCGTCGTAGACCGGTACCCCGTTGCGGTCCTTGCGGATCACGCACTCCTTGATCTTGCCGGTGACGATGACGTCGCGGAGGCCGGGCGCGAGGGTGGTGGCGAATTCGATCGCGCCCATCCGCTTCATGGCCCGCCCCGCGAAGCCCAGGTTGTAGAACATGTCGAGGTACTCGAGGAACGCGGCTTCGATGTCGAGGGCCAGCGCGACGACCTCGCCGCCGCCGTCGGCCGTGGCGACCTTGGTCTCCGTCGGAGGCAGTGGCGGCACGTCGAACAGTTGCGCGATGCCCTGCCGTCCCTCGACCTCGACGAGCAGGACGCGTCTCCCGCCCGCGGCGAGAGCCAGCGCCAGGGCTGCCGCGACCGTCGACTTACCGGTTCCGCCCTTGCCCGACACGAAGTGCAGTCGAGCCTTGTCCGCCTTGGCCGGCCACTCGAAGGCGGGCGTGTTCCCAGGTGCTGCCACGCCCCGAGCCTATATATCGCGTCGACGGACCGGTGGCGTAGCGGTGCGTGTGGCGCCGAACTCGCTGGCCACCGGGCATCGCGCCGACGACTCGGGGCACTACGCTCAGGTCCATGAGCGAATTGACAACCTGGGAGTACGCGACCGTTCCGCTGCTGACCCACGCGACCAAGCAGATCCTCGACCAGTGGGGCGGGGATGGCTGGGAACTCGTCACGGTGCTCCCCGGGCCGACCGGTGAGCAGCACGTCGCGTACCTCAAGCGTCCGAAGGGCTGAGCGACGTGAGCGACTGGAAGGCCCGGCTGTCCGAGCTCGGAGTCGACCTGCCGCCGGTGGCCGCCCCGGTCGCGGCGTACGTGCCCGCCGTGCGCACCGGAAACCTGGTGTACACCTCGGGTCAGTTGCCGTTCGAGGACGGCGCGCTGCCCGTGGTCGGCAAGGTCGGTGACGCCGTCGACGCCGACACCGCGAAGGCCGCCGCCCGGATCTGCGCACTGAACGCGCTCGCCGCGATCGACGCGCTCGTCGGTCTCGATTCGATCGTCCGGATCGTCAAGGTCGTCGGATTCGTCGCGTCCGCAGACGGTTTCACCGGACAGCCCGGCGTGATCAACGGTGCGTCGGAGTTCCTCGGCGAGGTCTTCGGCGATGCGGGCGTGCACGCGCGATCCGCAGTCGGCGTCGCCGAGCTGCCGCTGGCCGCGCCGGTCGAGGTGGAGCTGATCGTCGAGGTCGGCTGACCGCCAACAGCTCTCGTCGGCCCGTCCACCTCCACCGGTGGGCGGGCCGACGTCGTCCGTGTCGGCCCGGGCACCCCTCGTAGAGTGGGCCCATGACCCTCGCTCATCCGGCATACGCGCAGTTGCGTCAGGTCACCCCCATCGCGGCGGTGATGCTGGAGAACAACCCCGGCATGATGACCCTCGACGGAACCAACACCTGGATCCTGCGCGCACCCGGACGCGAGGAGTGTGTCGTCGTCGATCCCGGTGAGAACGACGAGGACCATCTGCGCCGGATCGCGGAGGTCGGGCCGGTCGCGCTGACGTTGATCACCCATCGGCACCAGGACCACACCGACGGCATCGACCGGTTCGTCGAGATGACCGGAAGTCCGGTTCGCGCAGTCGACCCCACCCTGCGGAGGCGCACGGACGCCGGTCTGCCGGACGGTGACCTGATCGAGGAGGTCGGCCTCGCGATCCGCGTGGTGCGCACACCCGGACACACCAAGGACTCGACCTCGTTCGTGATCGAGGGCGAGGGGTCGGTGCTCACCGGCGACACGATCCTCGGCCGGGGGACCACAGTCCTCGACTCCACGGACGGCGATCTCGGGGACTACCTGGCGTCGCTGCGGAAGCTCATCGACCTCGGGGCCGGTCGCACCGTCCTGCCCGGGCACGGCAGCGACCTGCCGGACCTTCTTCCGGTCGCCGAGTACTACCTGGCGCACCGCGAGGAGCGGCTGGAACAGGTGCGGGCCGCGCTCGTCGTCCTGGGTGAGGGTGCCGCGTTGCGGACGGTCGTCGAGCACGTGTACGCAGATGTCGACCCGAAATTGTGGCCCGTGGCGGAGCAGTCGGTCCGGGTGCAGTTGGAGTACCTGCGTCGCTGAGTCCCGCTGAGTGGAATTCCGAAACAGGGTGGTGTTTCGCGTCACATCTGGGGCATTCGGGCGTGTTTGGGCAGGTTGTGGATGGTGTCGTGCGTATGACCGACATTTCGTGCAGGTGAACTCTTAATTCTCGTGCTGCGGGCCGCCCGGACGACCGGGTAAAACTCCCTCGGAGCATGCGTCGCGTGACGTGGCTCGACCCTCACATTTGAAGGAGCAGTACGTTGGGATCCCTCGAGAACCTCGCCGACGAGAACGGCATCGTCCAGCTGATCGGCATTTTCGGCACCATCTTCCAGCTCGATCTCGGCAGCACCGAGGGCGAAACCCTGCCTGCGTGAGCGCGATGCCCCTGGGGCGCATGACGAGTGCGTGAACCAGGGTGCGACACGCCGATTGTCGCGCGAAAAGGCCTCAATCCCACAGGGATTGGGGCCTTTTTGGGTCCTCTTGCGAGCGACACTGGACAAGTTACTTTGCAGCAGTATAGAAATTTCCTCGGGCACATCCTGTGCGCCACATCACAGCCGTAGTCGACGCAAGGAGCAGTACTCATGGGATCCGTTGAGAACCTTCTCGAAGCCAACGGCGCCGGATTCGGCCTGCTCGACATGCTCAAGCTGCTTCCCCTGATCGACGCCATCAAGGGTCTCGATTCCGTCAGCGCAACCGACGCTGCAGCCTGACATCCACGACCAGTACAAAGGGAGAAGAGCATGACTTCTGTCGAGAACCTCACCGGACTGATCACGTCCCTCACCACGCTGTTCTCGGGCCTGCACGCAGGCTCGGCGGACGCGCCCGCCACCGACGCCTGATCGTCGCCACCCCGATCGACTCTCGAAGGAGCTACGCATGGGATCCGTCGCAGACCTCACCGCCGTCTTCAAGGCGCTCGTCCCGGTACTCGGTGACTTCATCGCCAACGCCAGTGGCGGCTCGCTGAGCAGCCCGGAGGAATAGGCGCCGAGTCCGGAAGAGGCGGTCACCCGGCGTGGGTGGCCGCCTCTCGTCGTAGCGGGTGCACCGAAACGACGCCGCCCACCCCGCAGATCGGGGTGGGCGGCGTCGTTGCTGCGGAATTCGTCAGCGTGCGCGGCGCGCGAGACGCTCGGAATCCGAGATGAGGACGCTCTTGCCCTCGAGGCGAATCCAGCCGCGGTGGGCGAAGTCGGCGAGCGCCTTGTTCACGGTCTCGCGGGACGCGCCGACGAGCTGCGCGATCTCTTCCTGCGTGAGATCGTGGGTGACGCGGAGCGAGCCGCCCTCCTGGGTGCCGAAACGCTGCGCGAGCTGAAGCAGCGCCTTGGCGACACGGCCGGGGACGTCCGTGAAGATCAGGTCCGCAAGGTTGTTGTTGGTGCGACGCAGGCGACGGGCCAGAACCCGGAGCAGCTGCTCGGCGATCTCCGGTCGCTGGTCGATCCACGACTTGAGAGCGTCGCGGTCCATGCTCACGGCGCGAACGTCGGTCACGGTGGTGGCCGTGGAGGTGCGGGGTCCGGGATCGAAGATGGACAGTTCGCCGAACATGTCGGACGGGCCCATGATCGTCAGGAGGTTCTCGCGGCCGTCCGGAGAACGGCGTCCGAGCTTGATCTTGCCGGACACGATGATGTACAGGCGATCGCCCGGTTCGCCCTCGTTGAAGATGACGTGCCCACGGGGGAAATCGACAGGCTGCAGCTGCTTGACCAGCGCGGCGACCGCCGAGGGCTCGACTCCCTGGAAGATGCCGGCTCTAGCCAGGACCTCGTCCACGTGCGCTCCTTCATTGAAAAACTAGGGTTCGGCGTCCGGACGTCCAGGAGGACGACTGTCGGCCGATTCGGCGCGGGCTGCGCGCCGACAATTCGATGGCTATCGCTCGGAGTCTATCGCTCCGATGCCGAAGACTAGTGATCGGCAACACGTCTAGCGAGTCGAATCGATGGAGGGGCCCGCCAGTGCGGGTGTGTCGATCAGCTGGCACGCCGCTCGGTCAGGTCCTCGTCGTCGTCCGAGATCCCACGCCTACGGCGAAGGTGGAACCGGGCCAGTGCGCGCGGCAGGCCCTCCTCGGCGAGGGCGGCGACATCGGCGTGGCTCGCCTTGTCGAGAAACTCCTGCACCTCCTGCTCGCGGACCGTGAGCCGGCGCAGCCGGAATTCCACCCGCTCCATAGCCAGTGCGAACAGCATGAGCAGCACTGGGAAGAGCACCACAGCGAGTCCTTGCATACGGGGCAGTAAACACGGCCAATGTCTCAGAAGTGAAACGAAGGGGGATCGCTTCTCCGACCCATCCGTAGAGTCGATCAGGTGTCGACCACTGTTTCGAAGACCGCGCCGAAGTCGCGGACCGCACCCGCGAGAACGGGCGCCGCGGGGACCGCGGGCTCCCCGGCCCGGGAGGAGAGTCGGCTCGGTTTGGTGCGTCGCGCCCGGCGGATGAACCGACGCCTCGGTGAGGCGTTCCCTCACGTCTACTGCGAACTCGACTTCACCACTCCGTTGGAGCTCTCGGTGGCGACAATCCTGTCCGCACAGTGCACTGACGTGCGCGTCAACCAGGTGACGCCCGCGCTGTTCGCGCGCTATCGAACCGCGGAGGACTACGCGGGCGCCGATCGCGCCGAACTCGAGGAGTACATCCGAACCACCGGTTTCTACCGGAACAAGGCGAACTCGATCATCGGTCTCGGGCAGGCGTTGGTGGAGCGATTCGACGGGGAGGTGCCGGGGACCTTGCGGGAGCTGGTCAGCCTTCCCGGCTTCGGTCGAAAGACCGCGAACGTGGTCCTCGGTAACGCGTTCGATGTGCCGGGAATCACCGTCGACACCCACTTCGGTCGGCTGGTGCGCCGGTGGCAGTGGACGGCCGAGGAGGACCCGGTCAAGGTCGAGCACGCGGTCGGCGAGCTGATCCCGAAGAAGGAGTGGACGATCCTGTCCCACCGGGTCATCTTCCACGGCCGTCGCGTGTGCCACGCCAAGAAGCCGGCCTGCGGCGTGTGCCTCCTGGCGAAGGACTGCCCGTCGTACGGGATCGGGCCGACCGACCCCGCCGTCGCGGCGGCGCTCGTCAAGGGGCCCGAAACCGAACATCTCCTCGACCTGGCGGGTCGGTGAGCCCGGACGTGCGGATCTCGAACACCGGACGATGGAGCCTCGCCGGCCTCGTCGTCGTCCTGGCCCTGGTCGTCGCGATCTGGCCGCGGGGCGGCGACGAGTCGGACGCCCCCGGTCACTCCGACGTCATGGGAGGGAACACCGCCACTTCTGCGGTGGAACGCGCACCCGGCGACACCGATGCCGCGCTGGCGGGTCCGCGCGCCGCGGCAGCGCTGCAACCGTGCCCGACTCCGGCGCCCGGTGCCGTGGGTGCGGGGCCGCTGGCGGGAATCGAGTTGGGGTGTCTCGCCGACGGAAGCAGGGTCGACGTCGGCGCTGCGCTGGCGGGCAAGCCCGCACTGGTGAACTTCTGGGCCTACTGGTGCGGGCCCTGTGCGAAAGAGCTTCCCGCCCTGGACGAGTACGCGCGCCGCGCAGGTGACGCGGTGACGGTGTTGACGGTCCATCAGGACCCCAAGGAAGGAAATGCGTTGGCCGCGTTGGCCGAGTACGGCGTTCATCTGCCGGGGGTGCAGGATGGTGCGGGACGGATCGCCACTGCGGTCGGTGCACCGAAAGTTCTGCCTGTCACCGCGCTGATCCGGGCAGACGGCACGGTCGCCGCTGTACTGCCGCAGCCGTTCGACTCTGCCGACGAGATCGCAGCTGCGGTCAGCGAACACCTGGGAGTGGCGACATGACCCGTACCGAACATGCGGCGCCGCAGTGGCTCGAGCGCATAGTGACCCGTCCGCCCGCGGACGACCGCGCCGTCAACCCGGTCCTGCATCGTCAGGCCCCGGACAACGCGAAGGTACGTGACGCCTCGGTTCTCGTGCTCTTCGGCGGCTCGGAGGAATCGGATCCCGTCAGCCTCGGCGGTCTGCCCGAGAACGCCGACGTCCTCTTGACGCAGCGCGCAGCGACGCTGCGGCAGCACAGTGGCCAGGTCGCATTTCCCGGTGGGGCCGCCGATCCCGGCGACGACGGGCCGATCGCCACCGCGTTACGGGAAGCGGAGGAGGAGACCGGGCTCGATCCGTCCGGTGTCCGTGCGCTCGCGGTGCTTCCGGGAATCTTCGTGCCGCCCTCCGGATTCGACGTCACACCCGTGATCGGGTACTGGGAGCGGCCGACTCCGATCCGTCCGGTGGACCACGGTGAGACGGCACTCGTGTCGCGGGTCCCGATCCGGTCGCTCCTCGACCCGGACAACCGTTTCGTCGTCGAACACCGGCTCGGGTACCGCGGGCCCGCGTTCCAGATCGACGGTCTGCTCGTCTGGGGATTCACCGCAGGCGTGCTGGCCGGTCTGATCTCGGTCTCCGGCTGGGAGATCGAATGGGACCACAAGGACGTGCGTGATCTCGACGTGACGCTCGCCGAGGTCGAAGCCGGTGTGACGGAGGTACACGACCGGTGAGCGGTTCGGCATGGATCGACATTGCCGTCGTCGCCATCGCAGTGCTCGCGGCGACATCGGGGTGGCGGCACGGAGCCGTCGCCTCGGCTCTGGCTTTCCTCGGCGTGATCCTCGGCGCCGTCGCGGGGATCCTGATCGCCCCGCACGTCCTCGTCCACGTCGACGAGGGACGGACGCGGGTACTCGCGGGAATCCTGTTGATCATCGGACTGGTGATCGTCGGTGAGGTCGCGGGCATGGTGCTCGGACGCGCCGCACGCGGCAGCATGCACAGTCCCGCGGCACGGTCCGTCGACAGCGGTGTCGGCGCGCTGCTGCAGGCCGCCGCGGTACTCGTCGCGGCCTGGCTGCTCGCCATTCCGCTGACCGCTTCGTCGCAACCCGAGGTCGCGGCTGCGGTCCGGGGGTCAAAGGTGCTCACCGAGGTCGACGAAGTCGCACCGAACTGGATGCGACGTCTCCCCAGCGAGTTCTCGGCACTGCTGGACACGTCGGGTCTGCCGGACGTGATCGGGCCGTTCGGCCGCACACCGATCGCCGTGGTCGATCCGCCGGACGTGGCGATCGAGCAGGGGCCGATCGCGGCGCGCCTGCAGCCGAGTGTGTTGCGGATCCGCGGCATCGCGCCGAGTTGCCAGCGCGCGTTGGAGGGCAGCGGCTTCGTTGTTGCGCCCGAGCGGGTGATGACGAACGCGCACGTCGTCGCGGGGACGAATCAGGTCGTCGTGGACACGGCGGACGGCCCGCTGGAAGCGCGAGTGGTTCTGTTCGATCCGCAGGTCGACGTCGCGGTCCTCGACGTTCCCGGCCTGGAATCGGCGCCGATTCCGCTCGCACCCGAGCCCGCCGAGTCGGGTGCCGACGCGTTGGTGCTCGGCTATCCCGGTGGCGGCCCGTACACGGCGAGCGCGGCCCGCATTCGCGAGACCCTCGACCTCAGCGGCCCCGACATCTACCGGGCCGCCGACGTCACCCGCGAGGTGTACACCGTCCGCGGCTCGATCCGGCAGGGCAACTCGGGCGGTCCGCTGGTCGACGACCAGGGACGGGTGCTCGGTGTCGTGTTCGGTGCGGCGGTCGACAACACCGACACCGGCTTCGCGCTCACCGCCGCCGAGGTGGCTCGGCAGCTCGAGCAGGCCGCCTACGTGGAGACCGCTGTCGAGACGGGCGCCTGCATCCTCTGACGAGCGTCAGCGGTCGGGCGCCCCGAGGAAGGTGAGCAGTGCCGAGGTGACCGCGTCGGGACGCTCCCAGTGCGGGTAGTGACCCGCGCCGGGGACGCCGCACAGGCGCAGGTCCGGCGCCCAACGGCCGTCCGACCGGAGCGTCGACCGCAGCACGAACGGGTCGGCGTCGCCGTGGATCTGCAAGACCGGGATGGTGACGGGTTTGTCCATGGCCGTCATGAACCGCTTGCCGTCCGGTCGCCACTGACTGCGGAACGCCCACCGCTGGTACTCGAGGCTGCAGTGCGCCGCGCCCGCAATCTGGATGGCGGACCGGGACCGGGACAGCACGTCGGCCAGCTCTCCGACATCGCCCGGACGGAGTGACCCCATCCGACTCCGGATGAGGCGATCGACCTCGGCCCCGCCGTCCCTCGTCAGACGCCGCTCCGGCGCCCACGGCAGCTGACACGCGAGGAACGACGGCAGGAACGCCGAGCGTTGTGCGCGCGTCCGCACCACCGCGCGTTTGAGGGCGATCGGGTGCGGCGACGCGATCAGCGCAATCGAGCGGACGACGCTCGGGTGCAGCACGGCCGTGGCCCAGCAGACCAGGCCACCGTCGGCGTGCCCGACCAGCGCGGCGTCGGTGTGCCCGAGCGCACGGATCAACCCGGCGACGTCGCCCGCGAGCGTCCAACCGTCGTATCCACGAGGCGGTTTGTCGGTGTCCCCGTAACCGCGCAGGTCGATGGCGACGACGCGATGACCGGAGTCGGCGAGTGCCGTCAGTTGGTGACGCCACGTCCACCAGAAGTCCGCGAATCCGTGCAGCAGCACCACGAGCGGCGCATCGGAGTCGTTCGGGCCGGACTCGACGGCATGGAAGCGGATTCCGTTCGCGCGCACGTCACGGTGCCGCCACGGTCCTTCGAGGCGGACGGTGGACGGGTCGGGGGCTGTCACGGTGAGGTCAGGGCGCGGTGCGTCGCGCGTACTCACCCGGCGTGTAGCCGGCGGCGTCGTGAGCCGGTTCGGACATCGGCAGGACGGTCGCGGCCTGGCGGAGCGACTCGATGGTCTTCTCCGGGGCTCGCAGTTTGCGTACCCGCATGTACCCGAGCAGCGCGAGCAGCGCGGTCACCACGATCATCAAGACGAAGACGATCAGGAACGCCGCCCAGCGCGGCATCCACACGCTGAGGAGCTCGGCGAGGAAGAAGAAGAAGAAAAAGGCGCTGAAGACCAGGACGGACAGCGCCAGGATGAAGAACAGTGAGCCCTGCAGGCCCTTCTTCACCTCGCTGGTCACCTCGGCCTTGGCGAGTTCGACCTCGGCGCGGACCAGAGTCGAGACCTGCGCGGTCGCGTCCTTGACCAGGTGTCCGATGCTGGCGGTGCCCGGGGCGTGCGCGTCGACGTCGGTGAGCGGGATGGACGAGATGGTGCCCGGCACCCCGTTCCCGGTCCTGCCGCTGCGGTCGCTGATGCTCACGTCGTGCCCCTTCGTTCTTCGTGTGCGCGGATCGGTGCGGTACGTGCCCGAATGGACGCGTCCTCGGCGCAACAGTAGCGCCGACGCGATCCGCGTCGCAGCGGTGCAGCAGGTATGACGCGCTCATCCCGTCATTTCGGAGGCACCGTGATCGAGAAGTGGTCGAAACGAATCTCGTCGGCGGCGATGTTCTGAACGTCCCGAACCCGACGCCGAGTTCCCTGGTCGCTCCGCAGGCTCCACTCCTGGCGCCGAGTTCCCTGGTCGCTCCACAGGCCCCACTCCTGACGCGGACTTTCCTCGACGATCCTCGCGAACGCGTCGGCCACCGACTGCAATACATAGGGCGGGGCGACGATCCGACCGAAGTGATTCATGGCCACCAGCGACACGTCGTCCTTCACTTCCGCGAGGCGCGCGGTACTCGCGGCGAAATCGGCGAGGTTCGAATCCGGCTCGTGTGCGTAGATGGGACCGGAGTTGACGGTGTCACCGCCGAACAGCACGCCGGTCCTGCTGTCGTGCAGACAGAGACTGTCGGGGGTGTGGCCCGGGGTGTGCAGCACGCGAACCGTCCGACCGCCGAGATCCAGTAGGTCGTCGTCGACGACGGTGGCCGACGGTGCAGGTGGATGCACCGTCCACGTCGTGCGATCGAACGATGCAGGCAACGGGGCGGGATCACTGTCGGCGTCGAGCAGGTACAGCAGGTCGCGGTCGGTGTCTCGTATTCCGGCGGCGGCCCTGAGCAGTTGGTCGTTGTGGTCGAGGTAGGCGTCGAGCTCCAGCCGTGCGGGGCGAACACGTAGGGGTTCGACACCTGAGGGGTGGATCCGAACGTCGTCGAACTCGTGGTTACCCGCGACGTGGTCGAAGTGATAGTGGGTGTTCACCACTGTCACGGGTAGGGGAGTCAGAGCCGTCACCACCGGGCGCAGGGGAACGAAGCCCATCCCGGTGTCCACGAGCAGGGCGCGTTCGGTGCCGGCGATCAACCACATCGTCACGTGGCCCGGTTCGGTGATGCTCCAGATCCCGTGGGCGATCGGCGTGACGCGGTACCAGTCGGTCATGGAACTCCTGTCGACAGCTGCGGGCGGCAAACGGCGAGGTCGCCCGACATTCAGAGTGACGCCGACCACGTTCGGCGTCCAGTGGCGGGGAATCCGGACGAGCGACCTCGGTAAACGTCAGGTTTCAAGCCTGTGACCAGCCGATTTGCGGAGGGCAGGTCGGTCGCGTAACTTTTGTCGAGTCAGAGCGACACGGACACCGACTCCGCCCCCGGGCGAGAGACACGAGGTTGTACGAAGGCGCCTGGCCAATCCAGAGGTTAGCGGCAGTAGTAATACTGTTGCGCTTCGACTGCCTTTACTGATTGTGACCGACACGGTTTTGACCGAGTCGCTGCGATGAGTTAGGCTGGAACAGTTGCCCCGGAGCGGCCGAGAACGAGTTTCTCGGTGGTGATGGTGTGTGCGTGTTCTTTGAGAACTCAACAGTGTGCCGATGAATGTCAGTGCCAATTA
>NZ_SCOY01000050.1:0-25604 GCF_005503035.1 Rhodococcus sp. Q | reverse complement strand
GTGCTCACCGAAACCGGGTCCGAGCACAACGCTGTCGGCAAGACCATCGTGTACCGGGCAACCGACGAGGAGGGCGCCCAGCAGATCGTCGAGGAGTTCTCCAACGACCTCACCTCCCAGGGATACACCGTCGCTCCGACCCCGCCCGGCCTGCCGACCGCCCGGTGCTTCACCAAGGACACCATCCACGGGACCGCGGACCTTTGCATCGTCGCCAACGGCCGCTACGTCGGGGAAGCATCCGGCCTCGACAACAAGACCGATGTCGACCAGCAGATCTCTGCGCAGTACCTGATCCTGCAGAAGGCGGACCAGAACGCCGACTAAGTAACCGTCTGTGGCGGGTGCACGATAGGAGAGGTATGTACACCCGACCGCAGGGACCAGCAACACCCCACCTGTCTGATGACCCAGCGATTCAGGCATTCGTTGGCCTGGTGTGGGGTATCGGCTTGCAGGCATGGATTGCACTAGGTGGAGACTTCTCAACCTACCCAGGGAGCTAGTCATGAGTTACGACATGCAGCCCATCGGTGACATGTGGGGAATCACAAGCATCGTATGGAATTGGCTAGCCCAGTACTTCTAGGCCCGCTGTACGGATCAGGATTTGCCCGGTGTCTCTTGGGCGCCGGCTGGATCCTCGACGACGACGGCAGTCTCCCTCGGGGCTGACCTGAGCCACAAAAAGGTGGCCTCACCGCGAACTGCGGTGAGGCCACCTTTGCGTGTTGACCTGCGGCCGGAAGGACGCCACTGTCGCGTCGGTTGGCTCGACCCTGCCTCCGAACCGGGGCCGCAGCCCTATCACTGCCAGGTTCAGTCTCCGTCGTCCTTCGCGTCGGGAGGAAGTTCGACAGCGCCGTCCTCGAGTCCGGGAACCTTTCCGCCGCCCGGAACATCCAACTTGTGACGCACAACCAAGTGGAATCCACTCAGCCGCAGGGAGACTCGATGAACATGCACCAGCCCTCCACCTTCACCTACGCCGGTGCCCCCAACACCGTGACCGCGCCGCCGCTCCCGGCGTCGAACGCCGGGTGGGCCGCCGCAGCGCTGCTGTTCTTCTGGCCGCTCGCGTTCGCCGCGTTCAACCACTCCTCCCGCGTCTACCCGCTGTGGGCCACCGGTGACTACACCGGAGCGCAACACGCATCCGACCGCGCCAAGTCGCTCGGCAAGACCTCCCTGCTCCTCTGGGTCGTCTTCTTCGTCCTGATGGTGGTGCTCTACGGCGTTGTCATCGCGCTCGCCTTCACCATGCCGTCAACGCACGGCTGATCACGTGCCACGATGTTCCATCCCCTCCCACCCAGCGAGCACCCCAACAGGCGCACCACGCCGACACACCCAGCCCTGCTGAGCGCACCAGTCGTGCAGACTGTTCGAGTGGTACCCGAACCGGACAGTCGACAGTCGCTGCCATCGCGTGATCGGCTAGGCGACCTCGCCGACAGCGGATTCCGCTACGACGTCGGCGAACCCGGACCACCAGGCGACCCAAAGGCCGAGCTGGCGATGCTCGTCCAGGTCCGCGCATTCCTCCAGAAGGCCGAGGGCCCCGACTTCCGGCCCACCACCCGACTCGTCGACGAAGCCCTCGACCGGATGAACGACGACCCTGGGACCGCGGAGTAGAGGACTTTCGCCATCTGGGCTGGCCAGGCGATGGGCCCACCGCCCGCCTGTCGCCGCCCCTCCGGAAGGGGCGGGGACATTCGCGCCCGACCCATGACCCAAGCATCTGAGCGATCTGGCGTGACCCGGTCAACGGGTGCCACCCAACAGCACGGAGGGAAGTTCCGTCCCTCAACGGGGATGATCGGAGACCCGGCCGCGGGATGCGCAGGCAGGCAACGGAATACGAAGGTGCCCAGCGGATCGACTATCCGCTGGACACCTTCACATGGCCCCGAACCTACTCGCGATCGACACCATCGCCGTCGCGGTCAGGTTTCGAGCTGTAGCCGGGATCTCCGCGGTTAATGGGCGCAGCGCGGGCCGCGCGGACGGCCGAGCAGTTGGCGTAGCTGACCGACTCGGGTGCGGGGGGAGGTGAAACCACTGCGGGTGCGGGTGCGGGTGCGACGATCGGGGCAACTGCAGCCGCCTGGGTGGGCGCAGGCGGCGTGTATTCGGGCGCCGAGACAATGGTGGCTCCGTGCCCAACACCTTCCGTCCCCCTGAGAGGCATCGGCTGATCTCACGTGTGCCTCCTTCGAACCTCCACAGCAATAGCAAAGGCCTAGTCTCACTGGACTCCAATCACCTACGGCTATGGCTATGGCTATGGCTATGGCTATGGCTATGGACTAAGCGAGATCGATGGGCGGCTCAGATTCGTGCAGTTGGGCAACTCCGTGTCGATCGGTGTCCGTGCGCGTCGTCTCCGACTGCTTCGGCGCCGCAGGTACCCACTCCCGCAGCCGCTGAACGACAACACCGTAGAAGGCGTCCGTCGAGGAGGTCACGGAGGACACGAAACTCGTCGCGGTACCCGATCGGCGACTGCCCATGGCGAATGCCTGTTCGAGGCCGAAGGAGACGATGTCGCCGCTCCTGCCGTTCGTGAGGATCTTCGGGTCCACTCGAACCGCGTCCAGATGTTCGCAGGCTTCGTTGCCGCGCTCGGAGAAGATCGCCTCTACCTGAATGTCACCAGGAGCATCTTTGAGCTGTTTGAGCAGCCATGCCATACGCCGGGCTGGAGTTCCCTCATTTGGCGAGTTCACGGTGGTTCGGCAGCGAATCTTGTTCGTCCGCACATCGGCGACCACGATGAGATCGCCAGCGGTTTCAGGGATACGCAACACGGCTTCGAACACCCCGTCTGTTGCTAGCCGCTCAGCCACTGCTGCGTTCCGGGCAGCAGGGTCATTGGAGTGTCGTCGAGGCAGAACTTGCTTTACGGTGACGCCGAGCTCGGCGGTCAGCCTCAGCGCGAGGTGCCGCGAGAGTGATGCCCAGGTGTCGGCCACTGTCAGTGCCTTCGGGTCACTTGGACGAAGGGTTCCCGCGGTCACTGCGTCGCGCACGGAGACCCAGTGCCGTCCCATATCCACAAATTCCGTGGCACCTGACCGTGGGTGGTCGAGGTAGCGAAGGAACTCTGCGAGTATCCATGCCTGCAGCTCAGTGTCGAGCCCGCCGTGTGAAAGAAGCATCCTCGCTTCGTGGGCCACTTCGGCCCAGGAGAGGTGCCGGAGAGCGACCTTGGTGAGCTTTCGGCGGTCGACGTCGACTGGCAGCTCGCCCGCGCTGGCGGGGACATCGTTCGTCAGACTGATGACAACGTCGTACTTCTTCTTTCGGGCAACATCAAGGTAGTTTTCGAGCTGCTCCTTTCGGAGCTTGCCGTTTCCTGTCTTGACCTCGAGCAGTCCGGTCCACAGCCGGCTCCCTCGGGATACCTTGAGAACGGCGTCGGGAATGACCCTCGTCTCCCCATGCTCGTACTGCACTTCGACAAAGCCCTCGAATGTCCCTGCAGGAGCGCCCATTCTGCCGCACAGGGCGCGAGCGAAGGGCCGTACTGCCTGCATTGTGGCGATGAAGGCCGACGTTGCTCGCCGTTCTTGTTCATCACCCGATCCGACGCCGACAACCGAGAACAACCGTGCAGGCTGCCACGAATCGTGTTCTGCAAGGGTGAACTCGCGTGGAGCGACCTTCTTGACAGCCTTCTTTGTGGTCCGCACACCCCGGGTCTTCTTGCCACCTGCCACGGTGGATGACGCCTTGATCGGCTGGTGAGTCGCTGTTGCGGTGTCCTCTGTTTGGTTCGTTGCAGACTCGTGTTCCGGCAGCAGATCATCGTTGGCGTCGACATCGCTCTCAGCCTCTGCGGAGGACGGCTCTTCATCGATTTCGACGCCGAAGTCCGTCGCCAGCCCAGAGAGCCCGGTGTCCCATCCCTGCCCTACCGCCCGGACCTTCCACTCGTCGCCGCGGCGGTACACCTCACCGAACACGAATGCAGCCTCGGTTGTTGCATCAGCGGTGGTGTACTCAGCCAGTGTGTGCCCGCCGGCATCGACAATGCGGAGTGCGAGTTTCCCGAGGTCACCGAAGTCTCCTGCGCCGACGCTGCCAACCAACGCGATCGTGTGAACGGTTTCCGGGACGGTCGACAGATTGATCGAGATACGTGCTTGAGCTCCCTCTCCCGTCGCGCTGGCTCCCAGAAACTGGACAGAGCCGTCATTCGATTCAGGCTGGTTGTAGAAGACGAAGTCGCCGTCTGACGAGACTTTCCTGGAATCGTTCAGCAGCAAAGCGGAGGCATCTACCTCGATCTCGGTTTCAGCCCACCCAAGTACCGCGTCGATCTGCAGGACGTCCGTGGGCAGGACGATGTTCTGCCCCTTTGACAACAACGGAGACTCCACCGGATTCACTTTCGCTCGGACTGAACTCGTTATGTTCGGGATCGATCAGGGCCTGAGCTGACGACGAGGCCGTGGTCACATCAGGACAGCATGCTATCGGCGGTCTCGGACTCCCGGAACATCACCCAGCAAACGCAACCGCAACCAGGCGAACCGCTCGTGGCGTAGCCCGGCCTGGCTCCCAACTCGTTGTCCATTCTTCGAATGACATTGAGGGCTGGTGGGAGTCGCGGACATCCCAGCAGGCCTGTAGAGGCGACCAAGCCGGTTGAGCGCATCCACGGTTAACTCGACGGATCTGGTGTCGACGCGGCTGAGAAGCTCACTCAGCCTGGGGAATCTCGTTCGTCCTGAAGCCACCTCGACCTGCCCGATCACGCCACCGCTGGCGTGGTCCATCGTCACCAAAGGCGCCAGTAGAGGGATTGCAGTAGCTGGGGGGGAATCATGGCGGACCAGTCACCTCGAAACCAAACGGGGTGCGTCCACCTTGTCACTCGCGGCGGAATACTCTCTTGCCGCCAGGACACAGCAACGGATTACGGAGATCTCGATGGTTGAGCCACTCAGCGTGGACAATGCCAAGCAGGGATTCGACAAGGCTTTCGGCGGCTTCAGCAAGTTCGCACGTAGTAGCTCAAAGCAGCTGGTCGAGCAGACCAGCGATCTCAAGGCCGCCGCTGTGGACACCGTAGAGAAGCTGACCGCGAAGAAGCCCGACCCCTACGCCGAAGCCATATCCGAGTACAACGGCGCGTTCACCTCAATGAACGACAAGGGTCTTTCTCTCCTACGCCAGCGCGAACGTTCGACGGACCTGATCGAGCTCGTCGCGCTGCTGGTCAACAGCATCGTCAACACTCCGAAGTCGTTCGAGACCGACTTCGAGGAGATCGATTTCGACAAAGCCGAGTTTCTGGCAGCAGAGGAGTTCGCACGGAAGGATCTCGAAGCCGCGCGAAAGTCGGCTGCCGGCGCCACTGCCGGGTTCACCGCGGGTGCGGCGGTCGCGAGCATGGCCCCGACAGCTGCGCTCTGGGTCGCCACCACCTTCGGTACTGCATCGACAGGCACCGCGATCTCCGCACTCTCCGGGGCTGCTGCGACCAACGCTGCTATGGCCTGGCTCGGCGGAGGAGCCCTCGCAGCGGGAGGCGGAGGCACTGCGGCAGGCGGTGCCTTGCTCGCCCTCGCCGGCCCCATCGGCTGGACGGTCGCAGGGGCCACCCTCCTCGCGTCAATCGCCCTGTTCACCAAGAACAAGTTCGAGAACCGCGAGGCGAAGCAAGAGGCGCTGACCTCGGTGAAGCAGAACACCGCGCTCATCAAGGGCATGGATGCCCAGATTGATGACTTCCTCCAGCGCACCGGCTCTCTTCGCGAGCTGCTCGTACGGAGTTACAGCGAAGCGCTGAGGTACTTCGGCGCCGACTTCCGCGCTTTGTCCGCGCCCCAGCAGTCCCAGCTCGTCGCGCTGGTGAACAACACAAAGGCATGCGCAGCCCTGCTGAACAAGCGCATTGAGCAGCACGCCGATGCTGAGTGACGCGGCAAAGCTTGGGAAGAGCAACCAGGAACAGGCTGTCGCCGCCTGGGTGAACTATCTCAACCAGCTCCGCCTGGACAACCTGCTGCATGCTCTCAACCGGCAGGACATCAATTTGAAGGACGCGCTCGCCAGCGTCGACGAGGCGATCCGGAAGATCGACCTTGAGGTGGTCGCAACCAACCGTGGCGGGATGAAGGGCATGCACGGCTTCATCGCCGAGGTCGCAGAGGTGGGTGTCGGCAACGCTCGGAGCCAGATCCGCGGCGGGGGCGCCGTCTATCAGTGGGTTAATGACAATGGCCCCGTGGACCTGATGCGCGGCGGCGTGCAGATCCAGCAGAAGTTCGTTGCGGCCGGCGGACGCTTCGGCCTCGGCGCGATCACCGAACACCTCCAGAAGTATCCCGACTTCGTCGAGAGCGGCGGGAAATACCAGATCCCCCTCGACCACTTCGAGGTGATCCAGAAGCTCCACGCCATGCCACGCGAGGAAGCTGGCAAGCTCCTGACGCTCGGCGGCGACGGCCCGTCGCTCAAGGACTGGGCGCGAGTCCACGCCTTCTTCAAGGAGGGATCTGTCGGCATCGAGTCGCTCGAGCCCTCGCACCTGAGGTACCCCGAGGTTCAGAAGGGCGCCTACGGCGCGACTCTGGAGACCGAGAAGGATTCCCTCCGCTCCACCGACCAGTCCCTGCGGGACGCTGCCTACCAGGAAAGCCGGCCGACCCCGCGGGCGGGTATGAAGGCCACGCTTGCGGCCGCCGCCATCGAGGGCGGGACCGCCTTGGCGCTGGCCGTGGTCGAGAAACGCCGTGCGGGAAAGCAGCTCAGAGACTTCACTAGCGAGGACTGGGCCGACGTCGCGGGCGAAGGCGGTCTCGGCGTCGCGAAGGGCGGGGTCCGGGGGGTCAGCATCTACTGGCTCACGAACTTCACCGCCACCTCCGCAGCCGTCGCCAGCTCGATCGTCACCGCGGCCTTCGGCGTCGCGGAGCAGGCGAACAAGCTCCGTCGTGGCGAGATCGATGAGCTGGAGTTCATCGAGAGCGCGGAACTCGTCTGCCTGGAGACCGCCATCAGCGCCCTCTCATCCCTCGCCGGGCAGGCTCTCATTCCCGTGCCGGTCCTCGGCGCCGTGATCGGCAACTCCGTCGGCATCATCATGTATAGGGCCGCCTCGTCCTCCCTCTCCAAGCGGGAGGCTTCATTGATCCTGCACTACGTCGACGAACAGCGAGCTCTCGACGAGCAACTCGCCGCCGAACACCAGGGGCTCATCGAGCAGCTCGAGGCGAGCATGTCCGACTACCTCGGGGTGCTCGAACGGGCCTTCTCTCTTGACGTGGAGGTCGCCCTCCTCGGATCGGTCGAGCTAGCACTTGAACTCGGGGTGGCTTCGGACGAGGTCTTGAACTCCGAGGAAGAAGTCCTCGCCTACTTTCTCGACTAGCGATTACCCCGAGGCGCCCAGTCGGGTCCGCCGACCATCGGATTGGTGGACTCGGTCCGGCCACGCAGGTCGTAGATGTCGGCGACACCGAGCGCGGTGAGGGCCGCGACGTCTGCGACGGAGATTGTCCAGTCCGTTGGACCGGAAGAAGATGCGTACCGTCCTCGGTGACGCATCCCTCCCCCTCGTCGCCTGCGGCGTCCCGAAAGTTGGCGACGGAGGGAGCTGCGGGGTGTTCACCGGGATCGTCCCGGCGGGGCCGCCGATCTCGGGTGCGCCACCGGCAGGTCCGGACAGGACGGTGCCGAGCGGACCCGCGGCAGATCCGGAATCGACGGCGCCGGCCGCCGCCGAGGTCGACGGAAGCAGTCCGCTGGCGATCGCAACCGCGGCGACGGTGTTCATGGTTGTGCGAGACAAGATGAAGCCTCTCTGTGGCATCGAGTGATGAATCGGAGTCGACAGAAAGCCGTCGGTGAGCGGTGCGCTGCGCGCACCGCTATGCAAACCTGTATTCACTCCGATGAGCCAGCGCGCTAACCGCAGCATTTCCGGCTCCCGGTCCTTCACTTGCGCGCGACGGGAACGCCTGCGTTGCAACGCTTGTCGGCATCCCACCCCGGGCCGACACTCCCACCGAGGCCACCCGCGCTGGTGCGCTGACTCCCTCGTCGACCACAGGACCTGCCCGCCGACACCGCGCCCGTGACCGATGAATCTGGACCCCGACGGTCAGGGGCAACCCGGTTCACCTCGTCGGCCGGCGGGCGCGTGATCAGTCACAAACAGATGCGCGAGGGTTCAGGTTGTCCTGGTTTCGGCCCAGTCGAGGATGTCTTGGATTTCGAGAGAAGAGCGGACGGGCGCGTTCGACTAGCGCAGCGGGCACCGGTACTCCAGCGGACGCGGCCTCCACGGTGGAGGTCGCGGCGCCGGTGATCTAGGTTGATCATCGTTTCAGTCAGCTCGTGATGGGGGATATACGTGTTCGGCTTCTATGTGGCGATGCTGTTCGTCAGCGGAATCGTCATGATCGTTGTGGCGCTGGTGGCCTCCGGACTGCACCTCGGCCGCCGCATTGTCAACGGTCTCATCGGCGCCGCGTTCCTGAGCTACGGCATCTACCTGGCCGTGTTCTTCGACAGCGGTGAGTACCGGATCTTCCTCTGGGTCTTCATCCTCCCGCTCACCTTGCTGGTCGACGCGGTGCGCACCGCCGAAGACCCCGCGCCTCCGCGGCCCGCGGCTCCTCGCCCGGACACTTCCAGCCACCCAGCCCCGGCGCCGGCTCCGCGTCGTACCGCCGCCACCCGCGAACGCATCGCCGCGGCCAAGGCTGCCCAACTCGAGGCCCTGCGCGCCAAGCATGCCGCCAGGAGCGATGAGTCCGACGATCGCGTGCCGTCTACGCCTGCCTGACGAGAGGTATGGCGGCGGCAACGAAACCATCAATGGTTTGCTCCGCCAGTATCTTCCCCGTCACCTTGACCTACGCGCCGCCCGATCCATCACCGCTCACGATCCACGATCCAACTCGCGTCGTGTCCGTCGTCAGCGGAGGCCGGCCCGCGCCGCCACCAGATGCGGGGTCAGCTCGTCGACCTCGTCGCTGGCGGGGCCGCACCGTGCAGTGGGGCTGACCCGTCGGGGACCGGACGGCGTCCAGCGCACTCCCCTGCTGCGGGTGATGCTGCCGTCCGGTCGCGTCGGTGAGCTCTGCTGTCGCTGACCTCAGGGCGTCGGTGGATGATCGCAGAGATGGAAGACACCGAGCACTGCGATCACTCCGTGCTGTCGGGTGTCACTCGCACGCGACGCCGTCGCCGTCACGGTCGAGCTTCGAGCTGTATCCGGGTTCTCCGGCGTGCAGCGGTGCCGCGCCTGCGGCCCGGACTGCAGAGCAGTTCGCGTAGGTAGTGCTCGCCTGCGGCACAGGGTCCGGTGCGGGCGCCGGTCGCGGTGCGGGAGCGGGCGCCGGTGCCGGTGCCGGTGCCGGTGCCGGTGCCACGAACGGAACAGGTGCGGGTGCGGGTGCACTCGTCGGGTCGGGCACCACACTTGCCGGGGCGGGCGCTGGGGCGGGGCCGGGGGCGGTGTCGCAGTCCGCGAGAACCCTTGCGATGGCGTCCTTCTCGGCCTGGGTGACCCACAGTCCGTACGCTGCCTTCACCTCGACCTGCCGGGTGACGTAGGTGCAGCGGTAGGCCTTGTTCGGCGGCAGCCACGTCGCGGCGTCACCGTCGCTCTTCTGACTGTTGGTGGGACCGTCGACGGCCTGCAGGTTGCGGGGATCGTTCGCGAAGTTCCGGCGGGTCTGTTCGTCGAGCTGTTGCGCGCCCTTCTGCCAGGCATCCGAAAGTGCCACGACGTGGTCGATCTGCACCGCCGTCGAGGTGCCTTCGCCGCGAAGGAAGTTGATCCGCTTCCCGGTGTAGGTGTCGTCGAGGACACCGGCCGCGACGACGCAGTCGCGTGTGCCCGGCTTGAACGTCTCCTCGGTCAGATCGCGCTGCAGGATGTCGTTGCGGGTGTCGCAGCCGTTGTGGCCGCCGGCGACGGTGACGTCATCGGACCACGCCTGCCCGAACAGGTCTCGGTCGTAGCCGGTTTTCGGGGCGCGTCCCTTGACCGGCAACCCCTCGAGCAATGCCACCGCGGCGACCGGTGCGGCTGACGGCGCCGTCGATGCCGGTGTGGCCGCCGCCGTCGAAGTTTGGGGGGCCGTCGTCGGGTTGGCTACCGCAGTTGCTGAGCTTTGGAGCTCGATTGCTGGGTTCGCATCCGCGCCGCCGCCGCAACCGGTCAGCGTCAAGGCACCGATCAGTGCCAGGGATCCGAGAAGGACTGGGTGCGTGTGACGCTGGGTGACGGCAAAGGTCGAACTGGACACGAGGTAACGCTCTCCATCTGGCAGGGATCCGACCGGATCGGAACTGTCCGGTCAAGACTGCCATGCTCGCTGGCCGACGATCTCGATGGCAAGCACACCGTGAAATTCATTCAATTGAATGACAGTTGAACGTGGGGCACCGACTGACGCCGAACATGTTGCAGCGGTGCAGATGTCACAATGATGGCCGAGCCTGGCCCTGCTCGCTAGGGCTAGCCGAGTTGTGCGCGCACGTTCGCGGCGAGCCCGAATGGGGTTAGGCGAGCCGGAGGGGTTCCACATGGACGGCGCGGGCATGCTCGTGACGAGTAACGAACTCGCGTGTTGGGACGGTTTATTCGCAGGGGGGCACCGTCCAGTCCCCTCGGGGTGCGTGGAAAGATCGACGCAAATCGGACAGTTGCAGGGGCTTTGCTAGCGGAGGGGGAGAAAGTGCAGTTGTCGAAGGGGTCGAAGACCGACCTGACGGACGGCCGGTACACCGTCGCGATCACGACGGCGCCCGCAGGAAGCGGCGTGGACATCGCCGCGGTCCTCCTCGGCTCCGACGGCCGCGTCCGTAGCGACAACGACTTCGTGTTCTTCAACAACCCGAAAGCCGATGGTGTTGCTCTGGTCTCGGACACCGAGATCACGGTCGACCTGGACGCGGTGCCCGCTGATGTCGATCGCGTCCTGATCACTGGCAGCACCGAGGCGAATGGCACCACGTTCCGCGACGTGCCCGGACTGTCCGTCGACATCGCCGGCCCAAGCCAGCAGCTGACGTTCGTCCCGGCCGGTCTCAGCGTCGAAACCGTCCTGCAGGTGGTGGCGTTCTACCGACGCGCAGCCGGCTGGAAGCTCGATGCGATCGGGCAGGGCTACGGCGAAGGCCTGGCGAAGTTCGCGACCGAGCACGGCATCGTCGTCGACGACCCCGGCACGGACGAGCTGGCACCGGCCGCCGCTCCCCCTGCACCGGCGCCGATTCCCGCCACCACGCCTGCGCCCGCCGTCGCCCCGACGCGGCCGACACCTGCGCCCGCGGCTACCCCTGCCGCGGCGCCGATCAGCTTCGAGAAGGTCCGGATTTCGCTGACGAAGGACTCGGCGAACAAGACCGCGCGGATCGATCTGCGCAAGAGCCAGGGAGATCCGAACTGGGTCCTGACCGTTGGCCTCGAGTGGGACGGCCGCGGAGCCAAGTACGACCGCCACGGCGCAGTGAAGCGCTACGGCGAAGGTGACCTCGACGTGTACTTCTTCTGCCGCAACGAGGAGACCAACGATTACGTCGTCATCAGTGGTGAGAAGAACCATCGCGGCAGTCTCGACACGTGGCCGCACATCTACCACTACGGCGACAGCCTGGGACCCGGTCGCGGCAACAAGCCGGCCACCGAGCAGGTCCGCGTACTCCCGAAGGAGAACGGGGATCTACTGGTGAACGTCTATCAGAGCGTCGACAACGGCGCCGGCGCCATCGACACGTTCGGCAAGCCGAGGGTCGTGATCCGCTACGGCCGCGCGGGCCGTGACGGGCTCCCTGGCCCGGATGCCGACGAGATCCTGGTCTACGTGGGCAACGGCAAGAATTCGTTCTGGGCGACAGTGGCGCACATCGACGTCCAGGACGGTGTGCTCACCGTCGAAGGCGAAACCCGATACAGCGGCTTCGCAAGCGAACGCATGCCGGTTCTGGACACGGCAGGTAACTGGGTGCGTAAGGCCCCAGACGGGCCGGTCGGGCGAAGCAAGAAGCGCAATCGCGGGATCGGCCTGACGAAATACACCGGACGGTGCCCCGACCCGAAGTAGACCCGGTATCAATTCCGACAGTGGAATGGTCCGCGCACCCGCGCGTCCACACGCCGACGCGCTGGCCGCGTGGGCAACCGACCGACACCCGATACAGGAGGACCGATGGCGTTCTGGGATCAGCTTAAGGCGAAGACCCAGGAACTGAACGGACAGTTGCAGGTCAAGACTGCCCAGTTCAAGAACAAGGAGTTCGCCAACGGCTCGATGGCGATGTGCGCGCTGATCGCCGCCGCGGACGGCAGCATCGACCCGTCCGAGCGGCAGAAGACCGCGGCGCTGATCATGTCGAACGAGTCGCTGAAGGTCTTCGCCTTCGAGGAGCTGCGACAGAAGTTCGACTGGTACTGCGACAAGCTGAACGGTGACTTCGACTTCGGCAAGGTCGAGGCGACCGCCACGATCGCCAAGCTCAAGTCCAAGCCCGAACAGGCGCGCGCGGTGATTCAGATCGGCATCATCATCGGCGGTGCGGACGGCAACTTCGACGAGCACGAGAAGAAGGCAGTCAAGGAGGCCTGCTTCGCGGTCGGGATCAACCCGGGCGAGTTCGACCTCTGAGATCTGTTCGCGCACGGAACGTGTCGGGGGCCGGGGGTACAACTTTCCCCTGGCGCCCGTTCAGTGCCGCACCTCGCGCAGACCGACCCTAGTTTTTGACCCGGATCGACCGGACGCATCCCGGTCCCCGATCCACCCACACCGACCTCGGGGAATGTCCCGGGTGGGCGGTACCGCATACCCGGTTCCGGCATACGCCGAGAATCGTTACAGCACAACGAGTCCAGGAGGACGAACATGGGCGTGAGCCTGACCAAGGGTGGCAATGTCTCGCTGACCAAGGAGGCCCCCGGATTGACTGCGGTTGCTGTCGGTCTCGGCTGGGATCTGCGGAGCACGACCGGGCAGGACTTCGACCTCGACGCGTCCGCGATCGCGCTGGGCGCCGACAAGAAGGTCGTCTCCGACCAGCACTTCGTCTACTTCAACAACCTCAAGTCCGCGGACGGCTCCATCGAGCACACCGGCGACAACACCACCGGTGAGGGCGACGGCGACGACGAGATCATCAAGGTCGACCTCGCGGCCGTGCCGGCGAACGTCGACTCGATCGTGTTCCCCGTCTCGATCTACGACGCCGACAACCGCAGCCAGTCGTTCGGTCAGGTCCGCAACGCCTACATCCGCGTCGTCAACCAGGCCGGTGGCTCCGAGCTCGCTCGCTACGACCTGTCGGAGGACGCCTCCACCGAGACCGCGATGGTCTTCGGTGAGCTCTACCGCAACGGCGCGGACTGGAAGTTCCGTGCCGTCGGCCAGGGCTACGCCTCCGGCCTGGCGGGTATCGCCAAGGACTTCGGCGTCAACGTCTAGGACACCACCCGACCGGTGGTGGTGCGACGACTGCGGTCTGTCGCACCACCACCGCCGCGGACTGCGCCGGGGACCCCTAGATCCCACCGGTTAGCGCAGTTCGTCCCGCCGGGGCGCAGCGGCCAGCCGATCGCCCCTCCCAACCTTTCTCGAATGGAGTAGCCATGAGTGTGTCCCTCGCCAAGGGCGGCAATGTTTCCCTGTCGAAGCAGACGGCGAACCTGACATCGATCACCGTCGGTCTCGGCTGGGACCAGCGCACCACCACCGGCGCCGCGTACGACCTTGACGCCTCCGTGCTGCTGACCGGCGCCGAGCGGAAGGTGCTGTCGGACCAGCACTTCATCTTCTACAACAACCTCAAGTCCCCGGACGGGGCGGTCGAGCACACCGGCGACAACCTCACCGGTGAGGGTGACGGCGACGACGAGTCGATCAACATCGACCTGGTCGCACTCGAGCAGCGCGTGACGAACATCTACTTCCCGGTCTCGATCCACGACGCCGTCGAGCGTGGTCAGTCGTTCGGTCAGGTCATCAACGCGTTCATCCGCATTGTCGACCGCAACACCGGCATCGAGCTGGCCCGCTACGACCTGTCGGAGGACGCCTCCACCGAGACCGCCATGATCTTCGGTGAGGTCTACCGCAACGGCGCCGAGTGGAAGTTCCGGGCCGTCGGCCAGGGCTACGCGTCCGGCCTCGCGGGCATCGCCCGCGACTACGGCGTGAACATCTGAGTCTCGCCTCGACCTGGTGTTGGTGCCGGGTCCGCACTGCCCCGGCACCAACACACCCTTCCCTTGAGAAAGGCCACATCCCGTGGTACTTCGCACATTCGGCATCTCGATTGTCGTAACCGTCGTCTCCCTGGTGGTGGCGTTTCTCTACGGCGGCCCCCAGGCGCTCCTGCTGGCCGCCATCCTCGGCATCTTCGAGGTCTCCCTCTCCTTCGACAACGCGGTCATCAACGCGACCGTGCTGCGTCGGATGAGTGAGTTCTGGCAGAAGATCTTCCTCACCGTCGGCATCCTCATCGCCGTGTTCGGCATGCGGCTGGTGTTCCCGCTGGTCATCGTGTGGCTCGCCTCGGGGCTGGGCCCCGCCGCGGCACTGGACCTGGCGTTGAACCCGCCCGCCGACGGCGCCGCGTACTTCCCGGACGGGTCACCGAGCTACGAGACCCTAATCACCGACGCGCACCCGCAGATCGCCGCGTTCGGTGGCATGTTCCTGCTGATGCTCTTCCTCGGATTCATCCTCGAGGAGAAGGAGATCACCTGGCTGTCGTGGATCGAACGGCCGCTCGAGAAGATCGGCAAGCTCGACCAGCTCGAGGTTGTCATCGCCGCCGGCCTGCTCGTGCTCACCGCGGTGTTCATCGCCCCCGCCGACGAGACCTCCACCGTCATGATCGCCGGTGCGCTGGGCATGATCACCTACATCGCCGTCAACGGCCTCGGTGAACTGTTCAACGTCGCCGAAGAGGACGAGACGACGGGACGGTCCGGGCCGACCGAACTGGCCAAGGCCACCGGCAAGGCCGGCTTCTTCCTGTTCCTCTACCTCGAGGTCCTCGACGCGTCGTTCTCGTTCGACGGTGTCATCGGTGCCTTCGCCATCACCTCCGACCCGATCATCATCGCGTTGGGTCTCGGCTTCATCGGCGCCATGTTCGTCCGGTCCCTCACGGTGTACTTGGTCCGTCAGGGAACGCTGTCGGAGTACGTGTACCTCGAGCACGGCGCGCACTGGGCGATCGGTGCGCTCGCGCTGATCCTGCTGTACTCCATCGGAACCCACGTCAACGAGATCTTCACCGGCCTGATCGGTGTCGTGCTCATCGTCGCGGCGCTGGTCACCAGCATCATCCGCAACAAGCGCAATCCCGACACCGAGGGTGACACCGATGGCGACCTCGATCCCGACGAGCGCCTGACCGTCAACGCCTGACCCACTGGCGTCACCCGCGTTCCTCGCGCCCCACCCCGCAGGCCGGGGTGGGGCGCGACCTCAACCAGACAAGGAGCCGCACCATGGCGATCAACCTGAGCAAGGTGACCCTCGACAAGGCCACCCCCACCATCTCCCTGGCGAAGTCGGGTGACGGTCAGGGCACGATGCGAGTGAACCTGAACTGGGCCGCCAGCACCGCGGCTCCGGCGAAGGGCCTGTTCGGCAAGCTCAAGGCCACGGCGGCGCCGAGCATCGATCTGGACCTCGCGGCGATGTACGAACTGGCCGACGGGTCCGTCGGTATCGTTCAGGCGCTCGGAAATGGGTTCGGCGCGTTGAATCAGCGTCCGTTCATCCATCTCGACGGTGACGACCGCAGTGGCAGCAACACCGACGGGGAGAACCTGCACATCAATCTCGCCGACATCACTCAGTTCCGGCGGATCCTGATCTTCGCGTACATCTACGAGGGTGCACCGAACTGGTCGCAGGCCAACGGTGTCGTCACCCTGTTCCCGACGTCGGGCCCGCAGGTCGAGGTCAAGCTCGACTCGGCGGACAACCAGGCCATCTCCTGCGCGATCGCGATGTTGGAGAGCAACGGTCGCGAGCTGACCGTCACCCGCGAGGTCCGCTACATCCGCGGATACCAGGACAAGGTCGATGAGGCGTACGGGTTCGGCATGAACTGGTCGCGGGCCCGCAAGTAGCAGGCGAGCAGCTCAGACCGGGGTGTGGGCGGGCGCGTCGCAGGGCTGCCCGCCCACACCATGCACGGCCGTCCCTTGAAAGGATCCGTTCACCTCGTGACCATCTTGACCCGCGGCGCCAACACCCGCATCACTACCGCTGCGACGACCGTCGCCGTAACGGGTACGACCCCCGGAAGTGTCGACCTGTTCGTCTTTCAGCTCGACAAGGGCCGCAAGGTCCGCCGCGATGAGGACCTGGTGTTCTTCAACAATCGGGCGTCGCCGGAAGGCGCGGTGTCCCTTGCCGCTCCGGGGCAGGTCCGTCTCGACCTCGCGGCGATCCCCACGGACATCGAACGGATCGCCGTGGCGGTGTCGGTCGACGAGTCGGTCCCGGGCCCGCTGTCGGCGGTGCCGGCGCTCGCCGTCGTGGTGAGCCAGGCCGATGGAACGATGGTGTCGGCGGCAGCGGAGGGGCTGACCTCGGAACGCTCCGCGGTCCTGCTCGAGGTGTACCGCCACAACGGGATGTGGAAGGTCCGCAACGTCAGCGCCGGCTGGGACAACGGACTCAAGGCACTGGTCGTCGAGCATGGCGTCAGTGTCGACGACGCGCCCGCTCCGCCGCCGCCGGTGCAGCCACCGGCGCCGCGTCCCGCGCAACCTCCGGCACCCCACCCTATCCAACAGTCGCCGGCACCTGCTCCCCCGCAACCGCGGCCGACACCGGCGCCGCAGCCAGTGCGGTTGCAGAAGGTCGTGCTCACGAAGGCGAGCCCCACGGTCTCGCTCGCCAAGAGCGGCCAGACAGGGACGATGCGGATCAACCTCAACTGGACTCGTGGCCGCGGCGGCTTCTTCCGGGCAGGCGCAATCGATCTCGACCTCGCGTGCCTCTACCAGCTCAAGGACGGATCCAAGGGAGTTGTCCAAGCTCTCGGCAAGTCGTTCGGCAACCTGCACCACCCGCCGTACATCCACCTCGACGGTGACGATCGCAGCGGCAACAACACATCCGGCGAGAACCTTCACATCAACCTCGCGCACCTGGGTGACTTCAAGCGCATCCTGATCTTCGCGTACATCTACGACGGTGCCCCCAACTGGTCGTCGGCAGACGGCGTCGTCACGCTCTACCCGCCCACGGGACCCGAGGTGGAGGTTCGTCTGGACTCCCCGGACAACCGTGCCCGCTCCTGCGCGATCGCCCTGCTCAAGAACGAGAAGAACGAGCTGATCGTCACCCGCGAGGTCAAATACATTCACGGAACTCAGTCGGAGATCTCGAAGGCCTACCGGTGGGGACTCAAGTGGACCGCTGGCCGTAAGTAGCAGCCGCACTCTTACTGCGACACAAGACCATCCATCTCGACACACCTTTCGGGTGAGGCAGGGGGAACACGCGATGCAGCTCAGCAAAGGCCAGAACACGACTGTTCCTGGTGACCGGATCACGGTCTCGGTGTCCTGGCCGCGGTCCCACGACTGCGACGCCGACCTGTCCGCGTTGCTGTTGCAGGGCGGTCGTGTCCGCAGCGACGACGACTTCGTCTTCTACAACCAGGCGCAGTCCCCCGACGGGTCGATCACCCTCGCCGGCAAGACGCACACCGCTGATGTCGTCACCGACACCCTCACGTGCGCGCTGGCCGACACCGATCCCGTGGTGGACACGATCGCCGTCGCGGTCAGCGTCGACGGCGCCCCCTCCGCGCGGCTGGCGGACCTCGCACCGATCACCGTGGTGATGACCGCACAGGCCGAGACGTTCACGTTCGTTCTCGGTGATCTGTCCGACGAGACCGCGGCGGTGACCGCCGAGCTGTACCGGCGCAACGGAACCTGGAAGGTCCGTGCCGTCGGCCAGGGCTACCGCGACGGGCTCGCGGGTGTGGCGCGGGACTTCGGTATCACCGTCGACGACGAGGCGCCCTCGCCGGCGCCGGTACCGGCCGCCGACTCGGGGGTCGACTGGGGCAACCCGCCGGTTCCCGCCGGCTACGAGATCTGACGGAAGCGAGGTGGACTGACTATGGGTTTCCGGTTCCAGAAGCGAATCAAGCTCGCCCCCGGGGTGTCACTGAACGTGTCCAAGTCCGGGATTGGGTATTCCGTCGGCGGGAAGGGTGTGCGGGTCACCAAGAGCGCGAACGGGCGTGTCACGCGCACCCTGTCGGTGCCGGGGACGGGTCTGTCGCACTCGCAGACCGTCCGGCGTGCACCGTCGCGGCGCTCGAGTGCCCCCACGAGGAGCACTCCCACCAGGAGTACTCCCCCGAGTGCGCTCGGACCGCTGCCCCCGTTCCAGCCGGTCGCCGCGACACCGCCGCCGGTGCATCGGCCGCAGTGGGCGCTCGACGTCCTCGCCCTCGCCGACGCGCAGGACCCGACCTTGTTTCCGCCGGTGGCCAGGTACTGGGGACCGTCGATGCCGGAACTGCGGATCCTCGTTGCCACCCTCGAAGGGTTGCTGCACTTCACCCAGGGCGCCGGCGATCCCGACCGCACGGGGCGCGCCCGCGAGCTGCTGGCGTGGTCGATCGCCCAGCAGGCCGATGTCACGCGGATCGAACCGCTGCTCGCGGAACTCGCCGACCACAGCTGGCCGGTGGAGATCGTGCACGGGGTCACTGCGAACCTGCATCTCGGTGACGCCGTCGCCGCGTTGGCCGTGGCCGAACTGCACCAGGAAGCCGGCGCCCTCGACGCGGCGATCGATGCGGTGGAACGGATCTCGTCGCCGTCGACGCCCGCAGCGCTGTCACTCGCTGACCTCTACAGCGAGGCGGGCCGTGACAACGACGTCATCGACCTGACCACCGGCATCACCAACGAGGACGACGCGACGGCGCTTCTGCTGGCGCTGCGCGGGCGGGCGTTCGGTCGGCAAGGCTATGCCGAAGCGGCCCGGGAATCGTTCAAGGAAGCGTTGCGGATCCGATCCCGTTCGGCGAGCGTGCGGCACCGTGCCCTGATCGAGCGCGCGCAGGTCGATCTCGGCCAGAACCGGAAAGCCGCTGCCCGTAAGAGTTTGGAGAAGATCCTGTCCGAGGACCCGGCGTATCCCGGCCTGACCGAGGCG
Source organism: Rhodococcus sp. Q (assembly GCF_005503035.1). Classification (NCBI taxonomy): domain Bacteria; kingdom Bacillati; phylum Actinomycetota; class Actinomycetes; order Mycobacteriales; family Nocardiaceae; genus Rhodococcus; species Rhodococcus sp. Q. Next base: position 6,423 of record NZ_SCOY01000050.1, on the reverse strand, counting down.
CTCGCCGCGCTGCCCGCATCATGAGTGCGCCCTCGCAGGTGTGCCCTGGTATCGGATCACCCATCGCGCCTGACCATCCGGCCGCCCCGAACGACCTCGGATAGCGTCGCGCCGTGGCCAGCACATTCATGCGCAAGTGGTTCGCCGGTGACTCGGGCGACGACCCCGCAGCCGTCGAGGCGTACGGAGCGATGACGTCCGCGTTCCTGCAGTCCGATCAGCTGATCACCGCCATCGAGGATGGTGTGTCAGCGGCCCGCGCGATCGACCCGGCGGGCCAGGTGACGCAGCAGTGGGCACCGATCCGGGAACGGCATTCGGCGGCGACCGCGACCTACCTGCAGTTGCAGCGCCCGGCGCCGGATTCGCCGTACCAGGGCGCACCGGTCTACCAGGAGTGCACTCGCACACTGGAGCAGGTGTGCGCCGAGATGACTCGGTTCCGGGACAGGTTCAGTGACTCGCTCGGTCGCGCCCGCGCCGCACAGCAGATGGCAGTCCAGTCCGCGCAGCAGGCCCGGGTCGCCGCGAATGCCGCCGTCGCCGCGCTCGATGACGCGGGGAACCTGCCGTTTCTGCAGTACCCGTCGGTGATCGCCGCCGTCGATGTCCTTGCCGCGCAGATCCGCACGCTCGACGCCGTCACCGACAGTGCCCACCGGCGGGATGTGGCCGGCGCGGTCACCGACGCGGCCGCCGCGGTGCACGCGGCCCTCGCGGCGGCGCCGGGGCGAGGCATCGAGGCGCAGAACGCTGTCCGGTCGATCGCGACCCGGATCAGTGCGGTCGCGACCCGCGCCGAGCAGATGGGGCCGACGCGATCGGCGTTGCTGCGGGAGTTCAGCGCGGCCTGCTCGAACGATCTCGTCGACAACGATCGTGTCGCGGCGGCTGCGGCCGCGGCTGCGGACCAGGAGCTGCGGGCAGCGCGCGCCGAGATCGCCGCGGCTCGACCCGAATCCGCTCTGGCGCACTGCGCCTCGGCGCGCGATCACCTCCGGGCCGCCGACGATGCGGTCGACGCGGTCACCGACCGGCTCCGGTCGCTGCGAGAGATTCGCTCCGACCCGGCTCAGGCAGCGGACAAGGTGCGGTTCCGGTTGCGGGACGCGCAGCAGCTCGCTCTGCAGCGCGACCTCGTCGGCGAGTGGGGGTCGGTCCTCGACGCCCAGGTCGACCGGATTGACCGCGCGTGTGCCGCACTGACCGGAGTGCACCCCGACTACTGGACCTACATGACCGACCTCGAGGCGATCGACCGCTTCATCAACGGGGTCGTCGACCGCATGAGAGGCCGTGCATGACTCGCCACCTAGCTGCCCCCGAGTGTCGGGTGGGGCAGGCGTTGACCCATTTCCACCAGTTGGACCCCCAGACGCGGGAGCGGTTGTTCCTGCATCCGCCGACACCGTTCGCCGACACCGACCCCCGCGACCGGCTTGCGGTTGCGCTCGGCGCCACCTTGTATGTGCCGGGGAACCGGCCCGACCTGGCGGAGACGATCACCCGCCGGTGCGACGAGGGTGTGATGTCGATGGTGATCGACCTCGAGGACGCCGTCGCCGACGACCAGGTCGATGTCGCGCTCGCAGGTGCGGTGGACGCTCTCGACCGGCTCGCCGGGACCCCGACGGCCGGGATGTTGCTGTTCGTGCGGGTTCGCACCGCCTCCGAGATTCGTGCCATCGCCGCCACTCTCGGGCCCGGCGTCACGGCTCTGACCGGGTTCGTGGTCCCCAAGTTCACCGCGGCAACCGGCGCCGAAAGCCTTGCAGCGGTGGCGGAGGCGTCGGAGGCGTTGGGGAAGGACCTGTATGTGATGCCGGTCCTCGAGTCGCCGGTTCTGGCGTATCGGGAGGCACGTGACACCGAACTTCAGTCGATCGCGACGCTGCTCGCCGCCCACCGGCAGCGGGTGCTCGCGGTGCGGGTCGGTGCCACCGACATGTGCGGGCTGTTCGGTATTCGCCGCGACCGTGACCTGACGATCTACGACGTGCGGGTGGTCTCCGATGTGATCGCCTCCATCGTGAACTATCTCGGGCGCATGGACGGAACGGGATTCGTGATCACCGGGCCGGTGTGGGAGTACTTCGCCGACCACGAACGCATGTTCCGGCCGCAGTTGCGGGAGACACCGTTCGCGGAGCACGACGCGGTGCGGTTCCGGCAGCAGCTGGTCAGTCGTGACCTCGACGGTCTGCTGCGGGAGATTGCCCTCGACCACGCCAACGGCATCCAGGGCAAGACCGTCATCCATCCCTCGCATGTCGCGCCGGTGCATGCGCTCGCCACGGTGACGCACGAGGAGTATCACGACGCCATCGATGTTCTCGGCGGTGATGCCGGTGGGGTGTTGGCGTCCGGGTACGGCAACAAGATGAACGAACTCAAGCCGCACCGGGACTGGGCGCAGCGTGTCGTGCTGCGCGCATCGGTGTTCGGTGTGACCAATCAGGGAGTGACTTTCGTGGATGTTCTGACCGCTCTGGCCGCGCGATGATGCCCGCCACCACCGCAGGGGCGTCGGCGTGGGCGACCGAGCGGTTCGGCCTTGCCCTCCACGAGACCGGGGTGGGTGGGCGATGGCCGGTCACCGATCTCGTGCAGCCGGGCCTGCGCCGCAACCCGCGGCGCGCGCACCTGCTGGTGTCCACCGTCCTCGGCAAGCACCTGCCCACCGACCCGGCGCGGGTGCGCGGCGCCGCCGACGCGCTCGCCGACCAGGTGGCCGTGGTCCTCGGCCCGGATGCGGCCACTGGCGCGGTCGTGCTCGGGTTCGCCGAAACCGCAACCGGTCTCGGGCATGCGGTGGCCGCCCGGCTGGGGGCGGCCTGCTACCTGCATTCGACGCGGCGGCACACCGCCGGAGTGCCGGTGCTCGGCGGGTTCGAGGAGGGGCACTCGCATGCGACGTCGCACCTGCTCCAACCCACCTCCCCGGCGCTCTTCGCCAACGACGCCGCCCTGGTTCTGGTCGACGACGAGATCTCCACCGGGGCGACCGCGGTCGACGCGATCCGGGCGCTGCACGCGATCGCGCCCCGCGGCCGGTACGTGGTCGCCTCCCTCGTCGACATGTGTGAGGCCGAGCATCGGGCTGCCGTCGACGCCGCCGCTGCCGAACTGGGGGTGCGGATCGATCATGTCGCACTCGCGGTGGGCCGCACCGAACTGCCGGACGGGCTCACCGAGCGGGTCACCGCTCTCGATGCGCCGGTCCTCAATCCGATCGCCGACCGGCGTGGGGCGGCGATGGTGGTGCCGGTGCCGTGGCCCGCGGATCTGCCCGACGGGGGCCGCTACGGCATCCTCCGCGAGGACGGTGACGCGTTCGCCGCGGCCACTGCCGTGGCCGCCGCCACCGTCGCCCCAGTGCTCGACGAGGGGCGCCCGGTCATCGTCATCGGGCACGAAGAGCTGATGTACCTGCCGCTGTGCATCGCCGAAGCGCTCGCCGAGACCGGGTTCGCGGTCCGCTACCAGACCACCACCCGATCGCCGGCGTACGTGCACGACGATCCGGGCTATCCGCTGCGCCGCGGCTTCGAGTACTGCGCCCCCGAACCTGATCTCACCGCCCGCCGCTACCTCTACAACGCCGCGTGGCCGGATGCGGGCAGCACGGCGGCGCAGCTGCTGCTGGTGGTCGACACCCCCGCCGACACGAGCGAGTTGCGTGCGCCCGGTGGACTTCTCGACGTTCTCACTGCCGCCGGCCACGATGTCACCGTCGCCGTGGTCCCCGCCACCGATCACCATGCACTCACCGCCGCAAGGACCCACTCGTGACCACAGTCGACCGCGCACCTGACGCGCTCGCGGCGCCGCCGCTGACCGGCCCCGGTTTCGGGTCCTACACCGCAGACGACGTCACCTGGCTGCTCAAGGACCTCTCCGACATCGATCTCGAAGCTGACCTCGCCGAACGGGAGAAGGCCATCCAGGCCGGGGTCGCGCACTACGCCGAATCACTGCCGGTCGAATACCAGCCCGACGCCGCCTACCAGCAACTGTTCGATCAGGCGCTGGCCGAGTCCGCGCGGCGCCTCGCCGAAGCGGTCGGCACCGTCACCGAACTGCTGATCGCCGAGCGGGGACCGGACCTGACGTTGGTGTCGCTCGCGCGGGCCGGCACCCCGGTCGGGATCCTCATCCGCCGATGGGCGCAGCGATTCCACCGCCGCGGGTGGCCGCACTACGCGGTCTCGATCGTGCGTGGCCGCGGAATCGACACCGTCGCACTCGATCACATCACCGACCGCCACGATCCGGGGTCTGTGGTGTTCGTCGACGGGTGGACCGGCAAGGGCGCCATCACCCGCGAGCTGACCGCAGCATTGGACGCCTACGCCGCCGCCGGCGGGCCGCGCCTGTCGGATGATCTCGCGGTCCTGGCCGACCCCGGCCACTGCGTGCGCACGTACGGCACCCGCGACGACTTCCTCATCGCCTCCGCGTGCCTGAACTCCACGGTCTCGGGTCTGGTGTCCCGCACCGTCCTCAACGATCGGCACATCCGGACCGGGGAGTTTCACGGCGCGAAGTTCTACCGCGAACTGGCATCGCAGGATGTGTCGAATCGGCTGCTCGACACCGTCACCGCCGAATTCGACGCCGCCTACGACGCCGCGCTCGCCGCCGCCCGCCGGCTGGCCACCGTGGACCGTGCGCCGTCGTGGTCGGGGTGGGCGTCGGTGGACAAGGTCCGCGCCGAGTACGGCATCAGCTCGGTGAACTTCGTCAAACCCGGGGTCGGGGAAACCACCCGCGTGTTGCTGCGGCGGGTGCCGTGGAAGGTGCTCGTGCGGGACGCGGACGCCCCCGAGCACGCGCACATCCGCATGCTCGCCGCCGCTCGCGGCGTCCCGGTCGAGGTCGTACCGGGCCTCGCGTACTCGTGCATGGGCCTGATCAAGGAGCAGTCGTGAACCCGCGCTCATTCCTGGTCGCCACCGACCTCGACCGCACCATGATCTACTCCCGGACCGCGGCGGGTGAGCGGTTCGCCGCCACCTCACCGGTGTGCGTGGAGATCTACAACGACGCCCCCCTGTCGTACCTGACGGCGACCGCCCACACGCTCCTCGCCGAGCTGACCGCCCACGCGATCGTCGTGCCGACCACCACCCGCACACCCGCCCAATACGGGCGCATCGACCTGCCGTCGGGCCCGCATCGGTACGCGGTCACCAGCAACGGCGGCGCCATCCTCGTCGACGGGCAACCCGATCCCGTCTGGCGCGACCACATCGACCGGATCGGCGCCGCTGCCGGGCCCCCCGTCGGCGCCGTCGTCGACGAACTGGCCGGCCGCGTCAACGACAGTTGGGTGCGCAGCCTGCGGACCGCCGACGACCTGTTCTGCTACCTGGTCGTCGACACCGACCAGCAGCCAGGCGATTTCGTCGCCGAGTGGCGCGGCTGGTGTGAGCCGCGCGGCTGGAACGTCTCCCAGCAGGGCCGCAAGATCTACACGATGCCCAACGCCGTCACCAAGAGCGCCGCCGTGCGGGAAGTCCACGCCCGCCTCACCGCCGACCGCACCCTGCACGCCGACAGCGTTGTTCTCGCCGCCGGCGACGGGGTCCTCGACATCGATCTCCTCGAGTACGCCGACCTCGCGATCCGGCCCCGCCACGGCGAACTCGAGGAAACCCGGTGGCAGCATCCGGAGGTCGCCGTCACCGCCGCCCGCGGAATCACCGCCGGTGAGGAAATCCTCACCTGGTTCCACCAGCACGCCACCAGCACGGCCCACCCCGACATGACCGCAGCGCAAAGGACATCGACGTGCACCACGAGCTGAGCAAGGGTCAGAACGCGCCCCTGACCGCATCCGAGGTGATCGTCACGGTCACCGTCGACGCCCCCGCGGACCTGTCCGTGCTGCTGGTCACCGACGCCGGCACCGTCCGCGGAGACCACGACTTCGTGTTCTACAACCAGCCCACCGGCCCCGGGGTGCGCCTGCTCGCCGGGTTGTCGGGTCAGCCGGCGAGCCTCGCCGTCACCTTCGCCGACATCCCCACCGACATCAGCCAAGTGCGGGCCGTGGTGACCCTCGACGACGCCACCAGCCAGTTCGGGCGGCACGGCACTCCGGTCGCGCAGCTCCGGGACCGGGCGACGGGGAACCTGCTGTTCGAGTACCGCATCGACGGTCTCGCCACCGAGTCGATCGTCATCGCCCTCGACCTCTACCGTCGGCAGGGAACGTGGAAGGTCCGCGCGGTCGGGCAGGGATACGCCGGCGGGTTCGCGGCGCTGGTCACCGACCACGGCGTCACCGTCGACGACGCACCCACCCCGACCCCGGCCGTCACCGGCGTGGCCCCGACGATGACGGCGCCGCCGGTCGGTCATCACGCGGGCAACGGCGCCACCGCCGGAATCCACACCCCCACACCCGCTCCGGCCGAC